>CAKUCX010000015.1 GCA_934643865.1 uncultured Kiritimatiellota bacterium | reverse complement strand
CGCCCACGGGGACGCCACGGACACGCGGGCGGCCGAGGACGTCCGCCCCTACCACGCCCCGCGCCATGTCCGCACACATGGCAGGGCGCGATGTCCCCGGCGCGCCGTGTACGCGAAGGCGCCCACGGGGACGCCACGGACACGCGGGCGGCCGAGGACGTCCGCCCCTACCACGCCCCGCGCCATGTCCGCACACATGGCAGGGCGCGATGTCCCCGGCGCGCCGTGTACGCGAAGGCGCCCACGGGGACGCCACGGACACGCGGGCACCCCTTTCAGACGGCTACTTTCGCCTTCGCCGCCTTCCTAGAATGCCTCCCCCCCCCCCCCCCATGCTTTGTCCGAAGGGGTGGAAGAAAGCCTGTTCCTGCGCGCTCCCGAATGCCACCGACCACAGGCGCGGCGTGCCGTCGGACTCCAGCGTCAGGAAGTCGGCGTCCTTGTCGCGCGGCGTGTAGACCTTGTCGTACGTCCGGCGCAGACGGAGGTAGAGCGTGTTCAGCGCCACGCGCGACGCCTCGTATTCGGGGGCCGGGCCATAGCGCCAGGCCCGCAGTTCGAGGTCGGCGCAGAACATGCGCGCGCCGGCGCTCTTGACGACGCACCGCTCGAATGTGTCGTAGACCTCCGAGACCTCCAGGAGGTAGACGGACTCCAGCTCCTTCCGGTACGCGCGGATCGAGTTCGCGGAGATCCGCCGGCCGTACACGACCAGCTCCGACGCGATCTCGCGCAGCGTCTTCACCTCGCCCAGATGGTCTGAAAAATACTCCGTCAGCGCCTCCAGCGCCCGCACGTCCGGGTGGATGACGCCGTACGCGATGTCCCGCATGAAGATCATGCTCCAGATCCGAGACAGGACCTGCCGGGAACGGACGCCGCCCGGGTTGGGCCACACGCGCAGAACCGAGAACCGGTCGGAGGGGCAGGCGGACTCCCCTTCGCCGAGGACGCAGGACGTCGACGACGCGACCCAGACGTTCCAGCCGCTCATCCGAGAGAGGCGGCGCAGCAGCTCGGCGGCGTGTCCGATCCGGCAGACCTCGTCCAGGAACAGAAAGCGCGGCGCGGCGCACGGCGGCAGGTCCTCCAGATGGCACAGGACGTCGTCCGCCGTCGCAAAGTGCCGGAACCGCACGTCTTCGAAATCGAGGGACACGAGGCGCGCCTCCTCGACGCCGCGTGCGCGCAGCCAGTCCCGCACCGCCAGCAGGGCCCCCGTCTTGTTCGCGCCGCGTACGCCCACCAGCACCTTGACGCGCGCGTCGTCCAGCCCGGCATGCACCCAGTTCGACAAGCCGGAGTCGTTGAGCGCGGCCTCCCGGCACAGGTTCCGAATCTCGGGGTCGTTGGCGAACGCGACGAGTTCGGGCGCGCCCTGCGCGACGAGCGCGCGCAGGGCAGTCCACGTCACCGTCGCCCGTCCGTCCGTCCGCACCCGTTCGCCCAGCTCGGCAAACGCGCTCCGCAGGACGCCGCGCACCGATTCCAGCGTCTGCGACTGCCGCCGGGCCGAGGCCTGCGCGGCCACGCAGGTCTTCCGCAGCCGACGGTTTACGCACAGAAAGCCGTAGACGGACACGAGGCCGGCGGCCATCCGCCGCACGTCGGTGCGCATCTGCGCGCCGAACGGGCAGTTGCCTTCGAGAAAGGCAATCAGGATCGCCCTGTCACTCCCCTCGCCCCGAACGGGAAAAGCCGCACACGAGTGGCAGGTCCAGAGGGTCCGGCTGTCCTCGGGGATGAACGGCAGCAGCTGCTTCTCCCCCAGGAAGGCGACCTCTTCCTCCGCCAGTTCGCCCTCCAGGAAGCGGACGAACGTAAGCTCAACGTCGGGCGGGGCAAGCCGCACCTGGAAACCCGGCTGCGCACAGGGGATGTGCCAGACGTCCTCGCCCACATGGACGAACGTCACGAACTTGAACGCCGGGACATTCCTGACGAGCGTCTGGCAGATGAGGACGAGCGGATCCGTGACGTCGTCCTTCGCGGCTACGTCAAGAAGGTCGACCAGGACGTCCGTCCTGTTCCGCCCAGCGGCTTCTGCCGTCGACAACTCTCGCATGTGTTCTTTATCCCTCTGTCCCCGTCCCCCAGAACTCCGCCGCCCTTGGCCCCATCGCCCCGGATGGCCGCCTCAAGGCCGATCGACGAAACCCCTTCCCGACAAGGAATGGTACAAATTTTTAAAGCATACTTTGTTTAGCCCTTCTCCGTCAAGGGCAGAGTTCAACTATTTTCACCCCCGTCTGGCCTCCGTCCGGTCAACACGGAGCGCGCGGCGGCACCGAGAGGGATTTTGAGGTTGGCGTCCGCACGATTTCACGCGGCACGGCGAGTCATGTACCCGCACCGTCTCGGCGCGGATCCTTCGCGCGCCATTCACCTTCTACGCTGCTTTCATTCTACCTTGTTCCAAGTTCCGCACGACACCGTTCCGAAGTGAAATCCCACAATCACTCGCCCACTCGTTTCTATAGATACGGCAATAAAAAAGGTTGATAAACTCCGATGATTGATGCTCTCGCGCGGGTACTTGCGTATCGCTTCGCCATCGCCTTCGGCGACCTGCCCTCCGCTCCGCTTCGGCGCATTCCCGCTCCGCAGACGATATCTGGCTTCGCAGAAGTCCGTCGCAAAACAATCACTTCTAGGGTCGTGAAGTGCGAATGTTGCAGCCTTGGGCAGAAACATTCTGCGGAGCGGGAATGCGCCGCAGAAGCTAGCTTCGGAGGGTAGCCGTAGGCCGCGCGAGAGCCACACGAATCGGAGTTCGTTTTCACACCGGGGAGGATTAACCTGATTTATTGCCGTATCTCGAATGAGCCCTCTCACCATGAATGAGATTTCTGTGCGTAATAATCTCTGCACACACCACAAACCATATGATTGCAAAGCAACAGAAGATTTAAACGAATAAACACATATAAAACAAACAAGCGGCCACTTACATTTAGCCGTTCGCCTTGTGAACCTTAAAGCGAAAACGGCTACGAAATATTTTCCGCACCATAATCTCATCTTCGGACCGACAGGACAGAACACGAGATTTCACTTCGGAACAGTCCCGCCGGGAGTGTTACGTCACGGCTCGTCCGTTCCATCTCACGCAGAGAAGCGCAGAGGTCGCAGAGTCTTGACGTTCCATCTTGGAAGCCACGCTTCCCTATTCCGGTGACGATGAAGCCGTGCGGACACCAACCTCAAAAATCCTCTCCGTGCCGCCGCGCGCTCCGTGTTGACCGGCCGGAGGCCAGACGTACGGAGGATGGGGGGGGGGGGGCGTGGTGTGGTACGGTCGCAACTGGCGGGCGGCCGAGGACGTCCGCCCCTACCAGGCTCCGCGCCATGTCCGCGCACATGGTAGGGCGCGACGTCCCCGGCGCGCCGCGTACGCGAAGACGCCCACGGGGACGCCACGGACACGCGGGCGGCCGAGGACGTCCGCCCCTACCAGGCCACGACGCTTCTGCGACGGCGGGCGGCCGAGGACGTCCGCCCCTACCAGGCCACGACGCTTCTACGACGGCGGGCGGCCGAGGACGTCCGCCCCTACCAGGCCACGACGCTTCTGCGACGGCGGGCGGCCGAGGACGTCCGTCCCTACCAGAAAAAACGCTTCTGTGTATTCTGTGACCGGCCGAAGGCCGTTCTGTATGTTCTGTGGCAAAAAAAGGAGGGCGGACGCGACGGAGCGCGTTCCTCCCGTGGGGAAATCAAAAGGCCACCCGGAGGGGGAGGCCTTTGACCGAATGGAAGCGGAGAGGGTCAACCGTTCTTCCGCTCGAATTCCTTCATGAAGTCCACGAGGCAGTCAACGCCCGCCATCGGGAAGGCGTTGTAGATCGAGGCGCGGATGCCGCCAACCGAACGGTGGCCCTTCAGCGAACTCATCCCGGCGGCCTTCGCCTCGGCGATGAACTTGGCCTCCAGCTCCTCCGTGGGGAGGCGCCAGGTCACGTTCATGTTCGAGCGGAACGCCTTCACGGCCGTGCCGCGGTAGAAGCCCGAGGCGTCGATGACGTCGTAGATCTTCTTCGCCTTCTCGGCGTTGAGTTTGAAGAGATTCTCCTTGCCCATCTTCTTGACCCACTTCATCGTCTCGCCGAAGACGTAGATGGCCCACGTGGGCGGCGTGTTGTAGAGCGAGTTCTCCTCGGTGAACGTGCGGTACTGGAGCATCGTCGGGATCGTCTTGGAGCCCGTCTCGGCGAAGTCCCGGCGGATGGCGACGACGGCCATGCCGGAGGGGCCGAGGTTCTTCTGCGCGCCGGCGTAGAACATCGCGAACTGGTTGTAGTCGCGCGGGCAGGAGAGGATGTCGGAGGACATGTCGCAGATGAGCGGCGAACCGGACTGCGGGAACGCCTTGAGCTCGGCGCCCGAGATCGTCTCGTTCGAGCAGATGTGGCTGTAGGCCGCGCCGGGCGTCCACGTCCACTCGTCCGCCTCCGGCATGCGCGTGGGGATGTCCTTCTGGCAGTTGGCGACGATGTTCACGTTGCCGACCATCTGCCCCTGCTTGAGGGCCTTGTTCGACCATGTGCCCTGGTTCGCGTAGTCCGCGACCTGGTCCTTCCCGAGGAAGTTCATCGGAATCATGGCGAACTGGAGGGACGCGCCGCCCTGGACGAAGCAGACGGCCCACTCGTCGCCGAGCCCGCACAGTTCCTTGAACGTGGCGATCGCCTCCTGGTGGATGGCGTCATAGTCCTTGCCGCGGTGGGACATCTCCATCACGGACATGCCGCAGCCCTTGTAGTCGACGAGGTTCTTCTGGGCGTCCTGCAGGACCTCCAGCGGAAGGACGGCGGGACCTGCGGAGAAGTTGTAGATACGAGACATGATTCTTTAGACTCCTTGTTTCGGTAAAACGGCGGACATTGTACTCCTCGGACGCGATTTTGGCAACTCGATTTGCCGGCCGACGTTGAAGAGGACGCCGACCGCGATGAGGGCCGAGACGAGGTTCGTGCCGCCATAGCTGAGGAATGGCAGCGCGAGCCCCTTCGTCGGCAGGCATTTCGTGACGACGCCGATGTTGAAGACGGCCTGGAAGAAGATGAGGAAGGTCATGCCGAACGCCAGAAGACGGCCGAGGCGATCGGGGGCGCGCGCGGAGATGACCATGCCGCACACGAAGAAGAGGATGAAGAGAAGCAGGAGGGAGAGCGAGAAGAAAAGCCCCCACTCCTCCGCTCCGATCGCGAAGATGAAGTCCGTATGCGCCTCGGGGAGGTAGCGGAGCTTCTGGAGGGATTTGTTGAACCCCACGCCCGTGAGCCCCCCGTTGCGGATCGCGACGAGCGCCATGTCGGCCTGGTGGGCCGCTGCCGCCTCCTTGTCGCTCAGGACGGCCGCCGCGCCCGTCGCGTGCTCCACCGCGCTGCCGAACATCCCCTTCCCCCACGAGAGGATGCGGTTCATGCGGTTGGCGTTCGACGAGAGAAACGCCGCCACGCAGGCAAGGCCCGTCGCGCCGAGCGCGGTCATGTGGCCGATCTTCATGCCCGAAATGAGAAAGAGCACCCCGCCCGTAAGCGCAATCACCATCGTCGCGCCGTAGTCCGGCTCGGCAAGGGCGAGGCCCATCAGGACGGCGACAATGAGCGAGGCGCGGACGGCACCGCGCCAGAACTTTCCGACCGACCATCCCGCGCGGTCCAGGAAGACGGCCGTCGCGAAGACCGTGAGCAGCTTCGCGAACTCGCTCGGCTGCAGCCGCAGGGGGCCGAGCACGACCCAGCGGTGCGAGCCGTTGATGCGCGGAAAGAAAAAGACGGCCACCATCAGGGCCACCGTCGCAAGATAGAGGCCAATGGTCAGCCACGGCAGCTCCCGCCACGCATGGTAGTCGAACCGGGCCGCCGCGAACAGGAACGGCAGCGCGACCACAAGCCAAATCGCCTGGCGGACGATGAAGTGGCTGGGGTCGTTGTAAAGGCGAATTCCGTTCCCGCCGCCGGCAGAAGCGAGGACGACGAATCCCCACGCCAGCAATGCGAGAACGGAAATGCCCAGCAGAGTCAGAACGCGCTGCACGGAGCGGACCTACCGGGGGTGCGCCCTTAATCCTGGGCGCTCGGCTTCGCGTCAGCCGGGAGCTTGAGGACCTGGCCGGGCTTGATCGCGTCGCCCACCTTGAGGTCGTTGAGATCCATCAGGCGGCTCGGGCTGATGCCGTAGGAAATCGCGACGGAGACGATGTCGTCGCCCTCCTTCGCCGTGTAGGTGTTCGCGGAGGCCGCCGGCGCGGGTTCGACCGCAGGCGGCGTCTCGGCGGGCTTCTCCGCCGCCGGCGCCTCGACGGCGCTCGTCAAGGACGCGCTCTCAGGGGCGGGAGCCGCGGCGTCCTTCTTCTCCTCGGCCTTCTTCTGCGCCTCCGGCTTCTTCGCGTCGGCCGGCTTCTTCGCATCGGCCGGCTTGGCTTCCGCCGTCTTCGCCGCCGACTTGTCGGCGTCCTTCGCCGCCGGCTTCGCCACGACCTTCTCGGCGGGGATCAGAAGCTCCTGCCCCACGCGGATCGAGTCCTTGGAGAGCTTGTTCAGCTCTTTGAGCGCGCGGATCGTGATGCCGCTTTCGTAGGCGATCTTGCCGAGCGAGTCGCCGCTGCGCACCTTGTACGTCTTCGTCGGACCGGCATAGGGCTTGAAGGCGGCCTTCGTCTTGACGGGCGCCGTCGTGTTCGCGGCGGAGACGTCCGCCGAGGCCAGCATCACCTTGGGCGCGGCCTTCGCAGGCGCCGCCGCAACGGCGACGCCGGGGAGGACGATCTTCTGGCCGATGCGGATGTGGTTGGGCTTCAGCCCCGGATTCGCCGCGACGACGGCGCTCATCTTCACATGGTGGCGCACGCAGATGCCGGAGAGCGTGTCGCCCCGCTGCACGACGATCGTGCTGCTGGCGGCCGACGGAACGGGCGCAACCGCGACCGGCTTCTTCGGCGGGACGGGCGGCGGCAGCGGCTTGACCTCCGAGACCTTGGCGGGCGGCAGCGGCTTGACCTCCGGCGTGACGGTCACCGACGGCTCGGACGGCGTCGCGGGAATCGTCTCGATCCGCGGCGCCGGGGCCGGATCGTCGACAACCGGCGGCGGGAGGTTGTCCGTCCCCGGCCGCGTCGCCTTGCACCCCTGCAGCACCAGGCAGGCCACCGCCATGTTCATTCCCAGAACCAATCCGAGCTTCTGCGCCTTCATGTCATCATCCTCTCTTGCTTGCGTGCGCGGCCACTGCCTCCGCGCCCTCCCGTGCGAGGGCCACGAACGTGTCGCCGCGTTCACCGTAACCGTTAAATTGATCGAAGCTTGCCGCCCCGGGCGACAGAAGCACCGTCTCGCCGGAACGCGCGTCACGCCGGGCCGACTCGACCGCGCGGTCAAGCGTCCCGCAGAGCTCGCAGGGCACGGCGTCCTGCCATGCATCCGCGAACTGCTGCGCGCAACGCCCAATAAGATACACTTTTTTGGCCCCTGAACGCAAGCGCGGAATGACAGATTTTGGGTCGTCGCCCTTCGGGAGGCCACCCGCGATCAGCCGGACGGGGCCCGCGCACATGCCCACCCCCGCCGCGAGGGCCGCGAGCGAGGTGGCCTTGGAGTCGTCCACCCACGTGACGCCCGCCCGTTCGAGGACGGTCTGCATGCGGTGCGGCAGGGGGGTGAAGGCGGCGAAGCCCGCCGCGATCCGCGCGTCGTCCAGTCCCGCCGCCCGCAGGAGCGCGACGGCGCAGAGGCCGTTCGCACGCAGGACGGGGTTGTCGAAGTAGGAGCCCGCCAGCAGACGTGCGTCGGCGGCGGGCAGGGGCGCCCCGCCGCTGCCGTCGATCCGCACGCGCGCCATGCCGAGCAACCTGCGCTTGAGGCCGTGGTAGACGGCCGCGCTTCCGTGGCGGTCGAGGTGGTCCTCCTGGAGGTTGAGGAGCGCCGCCGCCACGAACGCATCCGCCGGGAGCGTCGTCGTCTCCAGCTGGAAGGAACTGACCTCCACGACGGCCCAGGTGCGGCGCGGATCCGTCCCGTCGCAGATGACCGCGCAGAGGGGCGTGCCGTAGTTGCCGCACGGGACGGCGGGCGTCCCTGCAAGGAGAAGCGCATCCGCGACGAGCTTCACGACGGAACTTTTGCCCTTCGACCCCGTGACGGCGAGCATCCGCCCGCCGCGCGCACGCCAGCGCCTCGCGCCGAGCTGCAGCTCCGAGACGACGTGTACGCCCGCCGCACGCGCGGCGCGCTGCCAGGGATGGTCGAGGGCGATGCCGGGGCTCGTCACGCAGAGGTCCCACGCGCCGGAGGCGGGCCAGGCGTCGGCACCGTCGAGGACCGTGACGGCCGCCCCTTCGCGCCGCAGGAGTTCCGCCGCAGCCTGTCCGCTGCGGCCGTTTCCGAGGACGAGCGCGTTCATGGCAGCAGTTCGTCGAGGTGCATGCTGTGCGAAGCCTTGAGGAGGACGGCGTCGCCGGGGCGGACGGAGGCGGCGAGCGCGTCCCGCGCGGCATCGCGCGCGAGGCCGCCGAACTGCTCGCCCACGAAGATCACCTCGTCGAGCGGCAGGTCCTTCGCGCGCGCCTTCACCTGCGCGTGGAACGCGGCGCTCCGGTCGCCCAGCTCGAACATGTCGCCAAGGACGGCGAGGCGGCGGCCCGTCACGGGGAGGGCGGCGAACGTTTCGAGGGCCGCGACCATGGAGGTGGGGTTCGCGTTGTAGGTGTCGTCGATGTAGGTGACGCCGCCGCGCGCGACGACGCGCCAGCGCCCGCCGGGCAGCGTGAAGTCCGCGAGCGCGGCGCGGCACGTCGCCTCCGGGACGCCGAAGCGCGCGGCGCAGGCGGCGGCAAGGAGGGCGTTCGAGACGTTGTGCGCGCCGGGCAGGCGGAGGCGGAGGGCGTCCGCGAAGCGCGCGGCGGCGGGGTCGGCGAGCGAGACGGTGACGAGCGGCACGCGGCAGAGGGCGGCGAGGCGGTCGTAGCGCGCGTTCTCGCGGGCGAGGACGGCGAAGGAGGGATGCGCGGGGGAGCCGGAGAGGTGGGCGAGGAGCGTCCCCTTCTCGTCGGCGATGCCGTCCTGCGTGCCGAAGAACTCGATGTGCGCCGTGCCGATCGAGGAGATGATCCCGACGTCCGGCTCGGCGATGCCGACGAGGTGGCGGATCTCGCCCGGATGGTTCGTCCCCATCTCCACGACGAGCATGTCGGCGTCGGGCGGGCAGTTGAGGATCGTGAGCGGCAGGCCGAGGTCGTTGTTGAAGTTGCCGTCGGTGGCGTGGACCTTGAGGCCGCCCGCGCGGAGGAACGCCGCGACGAGTTCCTTCGTCGTCGTCTTGCCGGCGGAACCCGTCACGCCGATCACGGTCGCCTTGAGCGTGCGGCGGTAGGCGCGCGCGACGCGCGCAAGCTCCTCGCGCCCGTCGACGATCCCCACCGCGCCCTTCGCGCGCGCCTGGTCGATGAAGGCGTGCCCGTCGACCTTCTCGCCCTTGACCGCGACGAACAGCATCCCCGGCTTCACAAGCCGGGAATCAAGCGTCGCCCCCGTAAAGGCGCCCAAGCGCGTCTCCTTCTCATTCATGCCACGTCCCTCAAATCCAGATGCGGGAAGTATAGCACAATCCGCGCTCCGCGCCACACGCCGCTGAGCCCGCGCCGACGCGCCGTAGGCGGAAGCATTACATGGCACTATCGATGTTGCCATTTGCACGGCCGTCGGCGGCTGTACGCCCTCGCCCTCCGGCACATGCGAGACGGCCTGCGTTCGCCTTGCCGTCTTCGCTCAGCCTGCCATCCAGCGACCTACCGTTCCAGCAGCCGGTCGACGAGGGGGCCGAGCGCATCAAGCCAGATTTCATAGCCGGACCGGACGGGATGCAGCTTGTCCGGCATCATCAGCCCCGGCTTGATCTCGCCGTCGCCTCCGAGGAAGCGCGCGCCCATGTCCAGCCACGCAAAGCCATTCTTCTCCGCATAGGCCCTCAGCATCGGGTTGACCTTCGTCCAATGCACATGCGCGCGCGGGTTCTTCCCGTGGGGCAGGATGGCCTGAAGGACGATCTCCGACTCCGGGTGCTTGGCCCGGATCATGCCCACGATCTTCTCGACGCCCCGCACGAGCCCTTCAGGATCCGACGCGCCGTTGTTCACGCCGATCATGACGGCAAAGACCTTCGCCGTGTAGTCGTCGAGCTCGCCGTTGTTCTCAAAGCGCCAGATGACGTTCTGCGTACCGTCCCCGCCGCTGCCGAGATTGAGGACCTTGTATTTTCCCAGCAGCGCGGGATACACCGCCGCGCCATTCTCCCTGTTCTCCCAGCGGTGGGTGATCGAGTCCCCCACCAGCACAAGGTCATAGCACGCCCCCTTGTCCTTCAGGATGCGTCCCCGCGTCTCGGCGAGCCGGCGCGTCCACCACGGCGCCGTCACGAACCGCGCCGCCGGACGACAGGCGGCAGGCTCGTCGGTCCGCGCAACGCCCATGCAAGGCAGCGGGGCCGTTCCGGCGACGGACAGCAGGACAAGGCAGAGAACCGTTTTCATTGGACATTTCCTTTCTTAGCGGAAGATGAGATACAGGCCGGACAGCGAACGGCCGATGTACGCGAGGCCCTTGAGGACGATTTCGAAGAGGTCTTCCCGGTCGGACGAGACGCGCGCGAACCCGCGCCGGATGCCGTCCGTCACGACGAGATCCTGCCGCACGCCCTTGGGGACGGCGGCGGCGTTCACGACCTTCAGCGTCGCGTCGGCGGCATCCAGCGTCCCGTCGACGACGACCGGGCGGACCGTGCCGTCCGCGCCGACCGCGATCTCGACGTCGCCCTTCACGCACACGTCGTCGCTCTCGGACGGGATGCCGCCCTCGCCCAGCCACTTCTTCGCCAGGTACGCCTCGACCGAACGGCATTCGTCGTCCGAAAGGCTGCGGTCGTAGGCGAGAATCTCGCCGAACGTGTAGCCGCCCTTCCCGAAGTCGTTCAGGACGTCAGCCCCCGTTCCCGCCACCGCGCGGCGCGCGTCGAGGCGCGCGCCGTACAGGAACGTCCCGCCGGCCGGAACGGCCCACTGGTCAAGGGAATCGCCCTTCATGGCATCCTTCGCGCCCCAGACCTTCGGCACGCCGTCCATCGTCACGCGGTCGCCGTAGCGCGTCCATTGGACGAGGCCGACGTTGTCGCCATACTGCGGGGAGACGAACTTGCGAATGTACCCGCCGCCTGCGGGCGAAGACCACGGCCGCGACGTGTTCTCGACCGCGTCCGACCAGTTCCAGACCACGAAGAGCGTCTTCGTCGGCGTCGGCGCCGTGGCCCGCAGCTGGGCCGCGCCGTCGAAGAAGACGCCCGGGCGGCCGCCAAAGGCCGTGCAGGAGGCCTGGAAGAGCGGGCCGCGCGTCCGCGAGGCAGTCGCATAGCCGCTCTTCCAGTCGAACGCGACGCCGCCCGCGCTGCGGCTCGCCCAGTTGGTGACGCAGCCATCCGCGCCCGCGAGAAGCGTCTCCGGCCGCGCGGCATCGAGCCGGTAGAGGAGGCCGTTCGTCGGCACGCCTCCTCCGAATGCACCGAGCCGCGCGCCGCCCGCGAAGCGGAGCGTGACGCCCTCGGCAACGCCGTCGAAGTCGCACGGGCCCGTCACCGTGAGGACGGGGGCCGCGCCGCCCGCGCCATTCACGATCCGGCCGCGGCCCGACAGCGCGGCAATCGTCTGGTCGTGGCCGTTCAGGTCGAGGACGGCCCCGTCCCCGAGGCGGATCGCCGTCGCCGGATCGACGACCTGCCGGCCGCGCGCGGCCACGGCGGCGTGGAGTTCCGCGCCGACGCCCCACTTCTTCGCGAGGTAGTTCTCGACCGTCTTGCGCTCGTCGTCCGTGAGGATCGTGTCGAACGCCAGCACTTCGGCGATGTCGCCGTCAAAGGCGCCGGCCGTGCGCACGTCCTCGTACTGGAAGCCCAGCTGCATGCGTTCGTAGTCGCGGCCCCTGTAGACCGGCGGATCGTCCGCCTCCTCCGGGCTGTTGTTGGCGCGCACGTCGACCGGATGGCGCACGGTCACGATCTGCGGCTCTCCCAGCACGAAGGCGCCCGTCGTCGTCCACGCGCCGTTGACGTAGGAGCCGCCGCTCGACTCATAGTTCGTCCGCTGCGTGCTGACACGCCACCGGTCGGCGGCCTCCGAGCGAAACGAGTAGTCAGCCGTCGTGCCGAAGAGGCACTGGCCCTCCTTCGTCAGGCGCGGCACGTTCACGACGAAGACCGTCCGCTGCGAGACGGGCCGCGACCCGACGAGGCCGTTGCGGGAATCGTTGCCCGGCTTGAACGTGAGTACGTTCAGGCCGTTCACCCGATGGTCGCCCGTTTGCGCGCCGTAGCCCGGATAGGAGCCGAGCACCGTCTCGTCCGTGTAGTGCGGCGCGGCGAAAAAGTAGCCGTTCCCGTTCTTCGAGCGCCACTTCATCACATTGCCCGTCGTCGGGTCGGTCTCGAACGTCGAGGCGTCGGAGGCGTCAAGCCAGTAGACGAGCCCCGGGCTCCTGAAGATGTCGCTCTCGAACCTGAGCGTGCCGCCCACGACGTCGATGGCCGGGGCCGTCGCCGACGCCGTGCGTCCGCCGTCGGCCGCATGGACCGTCAGCGTCCCGGCGCCCCTCTTGACAACCGGCAGCGCGCCCGCCGTCACCGTGTCGAGATGCGAGTCGCCGTCGCCCGCGAGGACGAGCCTTGCGTCGGGCGTTGCGCCCGCGAGCGCCAGCGTCGAACCCGCGTGGAGTGCGCCAAACGCGACATCTTCGCCGAGGACGAGATCCGTCGCGCCGTAGACCCGCGCCGTGCCGGCGACGGACGTTCTGCCCGCGAGCTGGACGTTTGCGCGAACCAGTTCCAAGTTGCCGCCGGCCGTCACCTGATTCGTGACAACGTACGGCGCGGCCTGATCCGCGAACTGGAGAGTTCCCTCCAGCTCCGCCGGACCGTCTCCGAACGTGCCCGCACCGCGCAGGGAAAGGACGCCCGCCCCCGTTCCAACCTGGACGGTCTTGCCGCGAAACGTGTTGACCGCGTCGAAGAACGTCTGCGCCCGTGTCTGCCAAACCGAAAGGGACCCCGTACCGACAATCGGCTGCGCGAACTCGAAGCCCGCAGTCGGATCGTCGCCCGCCACGACGCGCGCGTCGCCGACGAGCGTCACGCGGCCGAGCATGCGCTGGCGTCCGCCCCCGCCGTCCTGCACAATCGAGCCGTTCGTGTCGTCCGTGTTCGCCCGGTCGGATGCGTTCTTCCGCCCCTGAAAGCCGCCGCCCGCGAGAGAGAGATCGTTCGGCCAGACCTTGCCTCCCGCATCGGCGGAGGCGGTATTGAGCCGCAGCGCGCCGCCGCCGACCGTCTCGCCTCCGACCACGTACAGCTCGCCGCAGTCCGTGAAGGGGTTCTCCTTCACCGTGGCATGCTTCGAGACGGTTGCGCGGAGATACACGTTGGCGATCGCCGTTCCGCCCGTCCAACGGCAGAAATTGAAGTCCGGGGCGGCATAGACGGAGGGCAGGTAGCTGTGGTCGACGGCCGCCCGCGCGCCGGCGAGCGTCACGCCGGCCGAACCCCGAATCTGCGTACACAGGCGCACGTCCGTGCGCACGTCGTTCGCCGTCGGCGTCCAGTGGGCCGAGAGCCAGAGGAAGCCCTCGGACGCGCCGAAGTCGAGCGCGCCGCCCTGCCCGGCGAGCGGCGTGTAGGTGCGGGCCGTGGTCGCGTTGACGATGACCGCCGCCGCACGTCCCGCCTCGCCGCCGACCGTGAGCGTGACGCCGTCGGCGAGCGTGAGCGTCGCGCCGCCCTCGATCAGGAGGCCGCGGATCTTTTTGCTTTCCGAAAGCGTCACGTTCGCCGAGACGCGGACGATGTCCGCCACGCCCGCCGTCGCGAGGTCGTCCGTCGTCGGCGCGAACGGCTTGAAGCCGTCCGCCGCGTCATACGCGAGGAAGTGGGCCTGGCCGCTGCCGTCGCGCCCGACGATCCACGGCTCGACAAGCCCGCCGTCCTGCACGGGCGCCGCGCCGGCGAGCGTCACCTTTTCCGTCCCGCCGAGCGTCCCCGTCTGGGCCTGGATCGTCAACGTGCCCTTGAGGCCACGCCGGAGCGTCCCGAGCGCCAGCGTCGCCGAGGTGCATGTCGTGTTGCGCACGACGAGCGAGGCGCCGGCCCCCGCCGTGAGCGCATGGCCTATGGCCAGACCGGCCGAGACGTCGCCACCCGCGAGCGGCCAGTAGAAGACCTCGCCCGCGAGCGTCGTGTCACACGCCGTGAACGCGAAGTCCGGCGCCGGGTTCGTCGCCATGAGGACGTTGCGGATCTCGACCTCCGCGAAATCGGAGACCGGCTTGTCGATGCAGATCTCGCCCGCGCCCCTGAGCGAGAGCCGATTGCCGCCCGTGCCGCGAATCGGCAGGCGGTAGTGGCACGTGCGGTAGCAGTAGCTGTTGTTCGGCGCGTCGGCGTGTTCGGGATACCACTTCGACACATCGTCACTCTCCCCCGGATTCCAAGGCGTACGCAGATAGTCGATGCGGATGAACGGGTTGTCGCCGACATACGTGATGTCGCCCGAGCCCTCCACCGCCACGCCGACCCTGCCGAAGTCGAAGCCGCCCAGCCGGATGCCCGTCCGGTCGACGTCGATCTTCCAGGTGCTGTGGGCCGAACGGCCCTGATTCGGCACGTCGAGACGCGCGATGCCACCGTCCGCCGGCAGGGCGCCCTGCATCCAGTTGGCGTCCCACGTGCCGCCCCAGGCATACCGCGTGCCGTCCTGCGGCGCGACCGACGCCATCAACGCGCCGCACGCCGCCAATCCCAGTCCGAACAGGCTGCGCCTGCGGCCAACATGAATTTCGCCCATCCCCGACTCCTTTCCGTTGACTCCTTTCCGTTAACCCATCTCGATTCACGGACCGTCTTCCGCGACAAGCTCGAAGAACGGCGTGAGGCCGTCCGGGAGCGCCGCCTCGGTCGTGTCGAGCGTGAAGGCGAGCGCGTCGCCCGCGCGCGTGACCTCCGCCGGCGCGCGGCGGATGCCGTTCACCGAAAGCGGATAGAGGGTGAAGCGGCCGCCCCGCGCGTTGCGGAGGCGCACCTGCGCCACGTTCGCGCGCCCGATCTTGCGGCCCTGCATGCGCGCGCGGCCCTCCTTCGTCCGGTAGCCGACGAACCGCACGAGGTCGGGCGTCTTGACCGCCCCGTCGATGCCGCTCTCGCCGTCCATGACGACGACGATCCGGCCCGACGCCGCGAGCGGCCGCCCGTCCACCGCGACGGCGGCGAACGTCGCGTTGTTCTTCGTGCGCACGATCTCCAGGCAGCCGGCCCGATACGCGCCGTTCGCCGGAAGCGAGACGGCCTCGCTGCGCTGCGTGGCGACGCGCATGCGCGGCAGGGCCGACTCGACCAGCAGCTCGCCCGTGTCCGACTCGTACACGCCCCGCCTCACGTCCGTGCGGTTCGCGGGCCCGAGGACGCCCGCCGCGCGCATCCGCGCGACCATCGCCTCCAGGACGGCCGTGCGCGCCTTCGAGTCGCTCGCCTGCGCGAGCAGGAACTCGTAGGTGCCGGCCGTATCGTTGCCGAAGCCGGGGAAGGAGAGGTCGGCCTTGTAGCCGGGCGTCGCGCCGTATTCCGGCCAGTCGACGCGCACGCCGCAGAGCATGACGGCACGCAGCTGCTGCGGGTCGGGGTAGCTCGTCGAGGAGAGCGTGCCCATGAACGCCTTCGTGTAGTCGAGCGTGACCGTGTGCGGCGAAGTCGCCGCGTCGCCGCGTCCGTAGAGGCACGCCGCGAGGAACGTCGAGGCGCGCATCGAGAAGTGGTTCGCGATGACGAGCCCGTCGTTCATGTTGAAGGACGGCGGTGCGGTCAGCCCGTCGGTCAGCACCGTCGAGTTGTGCAGGAAGAACGCATCCCAGCCCTGGAGCGCGGCGATTGCGCCGGCCGCCAGGCCCATCTCGTGGCAGTAGCGGTTGTGCTGGCAGTCGTTGTACTCGGTGACGACGACGGGCTGGCCCGGGATCGCCGCGCCGGCGATGTCGCGGAACGCGGCCATGCCGTCGGTCGCCGACGAGACCTGCGGGCCGTGGCCGTCGTCCGCGAGGAAGGAATGGTAGTTGTTGACCTCGGTCGCCATCCCCGTCTTCACGCGCGTCTCGGTCGTGCGGAGGATCTTGTCGTAGTTGCCCCACATCGTCGGCCGGTCCCAGCCGGCCTCCTTCATGACGTCGCGGTAGAAGCGGATCTGGGCCTCCATCAGCTCCTGCGAGAAGAGCTGGAAGTCGAGCGCGTTCGGCGTCTTCTCCGTGTAGCGCCTCGGGTAGGCCGCGTGCCGCGCCCAGCCGTCGCCGTATTTCTTCTTGAGGAACGCCTCCCAGCGCGGCTTCACGAGCATGCGCACGCGCGCGGCGTACTTGGCCTGCACCGGGTGGAAGGACGAGCGGGGCGCATCGGGATTGGGGACTTCGGCGACGATGTGCTGGACATGCTGGACGCTCTGCTCGTTCGCGAACTCCCAGCCGAGGAGGCACGGCTCGTCCTTGACGAGGTTGCCCGTGTAGGGGTTGCGCCTGTTGAGCAGGCGGATCGTGAACTGGCGGTAGTACTCAAGCGACTCGGCGTCGCCCGCCATCATCGCCTCGATCTCCTGCGGCCCGCCGCCCGACCCCATCAGGAAGTAGATGCCGTGGCGGTTGAACGCGGCGACGAAGCGCAGGAAGTTGTCGATGCGGTCGTCGCGGAAGAACCCGTCGGCATGCGGATGCCGCCGAAGGCAGTCCGCGCGCTCGTCCCACCAGTCGCAGCCGAGGCGGTGGATGGAGAGGCGGATCGCGTTGCAGCCGACGCGCCGCATCTGCTCGCAGTAGCGGTCCGCGTCCGGCTCCCAGTCGCACACCCACTGGCTGGACGAATGGTTGCCGAAGAAACGCAGCGGACGGTCGGGGCGTTTCTCGAAGCACAGGCGCCCATCCCGCTGGACGACCCGACCATACGTGCCGCACGGCGCGAAGTCGATCTGCCCCGAGAGGTCGAGGGCCGAGCCGGCCACGATGTCGCGGCCCGGCATGTCCGGAAGGCGCCACTCGCCGCCGAGGCGGAACGTTACGTTCTCGGCCCGCACGGGCTTCCAGTCCGCACTCGTCAGCGTCGCGCCGTAGAGAGAAAGGTTGCTGTTCTCCGCCGTCGCGAGCGCGATCTTCACGGGGGCCTTCCGCTCGTCCAGGACGACGCGCGCGAGCATGAGGTGGCGCGTGCCGTTCTCGCCGTTCGCCGAGAAAACCGTCTGGCAGGCGTCGCCGTTCAGCGTGTGCGACCAGTCGGCGAGTTCGCGGCCCTTCGCGATTGCAAGCGTGTCCGTCGTACCGTCGGCGTAGGTGACGGCGACCGTCGCGAGGTCGGGCCCCTTCGTGTAGCTGGACGACAGGAGGAGGTAGAGGTAGCGGCTCGGCTCGGCCGCGCCGTCCAGGAGCGTGACGGCGGCGGCCCCCGGCTGGACCGCGCGGTTGCGGAAGCGCACGCACTGGGCGCCGCCGTGCGCCGCCGGGTCCGGCGTCTTCACGTAGATGCCGATGAAGTCGCGCTTCGCGCACGGGAGCGCCACGCCCTCCGGCACGGGGGCGTTCACGGCCGCCGAGACGTCGAGCGGGCGCTGCCGCGCCGGCGCCGCGCTCGGCCCCATGAGGCGGAACTTCGCCCGGACCGTCACCGTGTCGCCCGCCTTCAGGTCAAGCCCCCGATAGCGCCCGCGGTCGGCGCGCACGACGAGCGCGCGCCTCCCGGCGACCGTCTCAATGCGCGGCGCGTCCTTCGTGCTGACGCCCCAGAACGTCAGGCCGTGCGCGAAGTCGAGGTTCTCCTGGCGGCCCGCGCCCGCGATCGAGATGTCCGTCCAGGCGACCTCCGGGTAGAGCCGGCGCACGTTGTGCGGCGCGGACAGCCCGACGAAGAAACGCCCGTCGCCCTTCGCCGTGAGCGTGAACGCCGTCTCGTTCCACGTCTCGTAGGCGCCGGCCTGGAGATACCCCGCCTTCCCCTCCGTCCAGTCCGTCTCGCCGACGAGCGGCGTCAGGACGAACGGCGTCTTGCCGTCCTTCGCCGACGCCCAGACCTCGGCGCTTTCGAGATCGCCCCCCGCCGATGCGGTGAGACGAACGGCGACCAACGCCACCGCCACCAGACTTTTCATCAACGCCGTGTCGACCATGCGCGCCCTCACTTTCCGCCTTTCTTGCCCTCGGCCTCGACGGTGGCCGCCATCTCGTCCGAATTGTCCTCCGAGACGTGCCGCGCCTGTGCCGAACGTTCGCCGCAACCGGCGCAGTCGCCGTCCTGCGGCTTGAGCGGACGATACGCCGCGATCTCGTTCATCCACGCGAAGTCGCGGATGTCCTGGACGTCGCCGTCGAAATGTCCACCCTCCGCCGGCCAGATGCGGACGAGCTGCGTGGCGTGTCCCGGGATCTCGACCTCGTAGCCGTTCTCGAAAAGCCCTTCCTCGCGTTGGCGCCACAGGTCGCGCACGCGCCACGTCCCGCGCATGCCAAGCCGCTTGAAGCACATCTTGACCCGACGGGGTTCGTAGGACAGGTTGAGGATGCCCGCCGCGATGGAGCCGTCCGCCATCGGCTTGGCCCACACCTCGTCGCGCCCGCCGTTCGGCCGCTGGACACAGGCCGCGCAGAGGCCGAGCGGATCCTGGTTGACGTCCAGCACCTCGTCGTTCGTGAGGAGCGACCGCGTGAAGTCGTTCATCTTCGTCATGTCGTTGCCGATCATCAGCGGCGCGGCGAAGAGACACCACATCGAGATGTGCGTGTACTGTTCGTTCGGCGTCAGGCGGTGCCCGCGCTTCGGCCCGTTTGTCTGGAGCACGAGCATGTCGGGGTCGCCCCACACACTTGGGCGCGTGTACATCCAGTTGACGCGCTCGGCGTCCATCGAGCGGCGGATGTGCGGCCAGCTGTTGAAGACGTCGCTCGTAAGACGCCACGCGTTCGCGTAGACCTGCTCGGCGTAGCCCTGTCCGCCGCCCGAGAGAGAATAGTAGATGTCGCGGTCCTGCTCCTTGAGCGCCTTGCCCATCATGAGCCACGGATAGAGCCGGTTCATGGGCGCACGGCCGAAACGGACGGTCCCGCCCGAGCAGAAGTCGTATTTCAGGTAGTCGAATCCCCAGGCGGCGTACTGCCGTGCGTCGCGCCACTCGTGCATCCAGCTGCCTTCGCAGCGGCCGCACGTCTTCGGACCCGGCGAGGAATAGATGCCGATCTTGAGCCCCAGCGCGTGGACATGGTCCACGAGGGCCTTCATGTCGGGGAAGCGCGCGTTGAGGAGGATGTTCCCGTCCGCGTCGCGCACAGGCCCCGCCAGATGCGCGAAGCCGGGCTTCCTGCCCTTCTCCTCGTTGCGCTCCCAGTAGTCGTCGATGACAAGATACTGCCAGCCGTGTTCGACGAGGCCAAGGCGGAACATCGCCTCCGCCTGGGCGCGCACGCGCGCGTCGGAAACGTTCGGCGCAAAGCAGTTCCAGCTGTTCCAGCCCATCGGCGGCGTCAGGCCGATCCGGTCGCCGACGACGAGCGTGAGGGCGCGCCGGGCGACGCCCCTGGCGTTCTTCGCCGTCACCGTCAGCGGATAGTCGCCCTTCCGCATGGGCGTCGTGCCGCGCAGCATGGACGTCGCCGCGTCGAACCACGTCCCCTCGGGAAGCCCCTCGACCGTCACGGCAAGCGGCTTCTCGCCGCTCACCGGCACGCGGTAGAGGAGGACCTTGCCCGGACGGACGCCGTAGAGGGACGGCCCGTTGATGCGCGGCCTCCCGTCAGACGCCGGCGTGAGGATGCCCAGCTGCGGCGAGAACGGCGCGGGGCTCTCCAGCATCTCCGCGCCGTCCTCCATCACGAACTTCGCCTCGCACAGGTCGGCGCAGACGCCGTCGTTCGGCCCCCCCGCATCCGTGACCTCGATCCGGACGACCTTCACGCCGGCAAGGTCGACCTTCATCTCCCGCGCCGCCTCGCCGGGGCCGACTTCGCCCGACGTGGCGAGCAGCCGTTCGTCGCCCCAGACGTTCAACACGGTCCGGGCGTCCCGGTGGGCGCGCGCGTCGAGGCCGAACGCCACCTCGAAACGACGGCATTTTCCACCGGGGAAGAAGTCGCCGAGAATCGTGTCCTTCACGAGCAGACCGACACCGTTCTCGTACGTGATGCCGCCGACCGTGAGCGGCGTATCGCGCACGCTGCGCTTCGCGCGCGGCCGCGTCTCCCAGGTCGGTTCCGTAAAGGCGTGGATGTCCAGCTCCTCCAGCCGGACAACGGTCTCCCGGACATCGGGTACAGACGTCCCCTCGCCCATGACGTTGTTCCGGATGGCGGCGATCTCGGCCTTCGCGAGGCCCAGCGTCCGCTCCATGTAAACGGAAATCTTCTCGGCCATCGTCCCGCCGGGATAGCCCTTGAGCCGCGCGACGAACGCCGGGAATGCGCACTCCGGCCGTCCCGTCTCGGGATGCGGCGTGCCCGTCCGTCGCCGCAGGCCGAAGACACGCGCGAACGACGTCAGCTCGTAGTCGACCGCAAGGTCCGCCTCCGAGACGCCGCACAGACCCTCGACCAGATACGCGAGCGTCCCCGTGCGGTCGGCGCCGCCCCAGCAGTGGAAGTAGATCGGGTAGTTCCCGCGTACGGCAAAGACGCGCAGCGCCTGCGCGTACTGGTTCGTCGCGGTGAACGCGCCCAGATAGGCGCCGAGCGGCACGCGCACGAGGCGGACGCCCAGGGCCGAGACGTCGGGATGCGGGCATTCCGAAGCCGCACGCAGGTCGAGATCCGTTTGGATCTTCAACGTCTCGCGCATCGTGCGCAGACCCGCTTCCGTCACGCCCAGACGGTGGAAGCGCTTCTCACCGACCTGTTCGACCGGCAGGCAGTCCGGCTCCGAGCCCCGGAAGACACGCCCGGTCGGCAGACCGTTCCACCCGCCGATGTCACGCACGTTGCGCATGCCCGGCACGTGGTGCCAACGGATCCGCCCCTGCGGCACGGGACGGTCGTCCGCCACTGCCGCCGGATCGAGGAAGGCGTCGACGAGCGAGTTCGTCAGGCCGCACCACGACGCCGTCGGATAGAGCCGCCGCGCCTGGAGCAGGTACGCCTCCGGGCCTTTCGGCGACGGCGCACACGAGGCGGCCGCGCCGCCGGCCGCAGCGGACCAAACGAGTCCCAACGCGGCCAGCGTCCCCACCAGCAGCGACCGCAGCATCGGGGAACCTGTGTATGTTGTCGTCGGCATGTCGTTCTCCAAATCGCCCTTCGAGTGCAGTGTAGCACATTTCCACCACACAATATTATCCGTTTGCGCAGAAACGAACGGGCTCACGCCCGGCTCTTCGCCCGCCATTCGAGCGGCGAGAGCCCCAGTGCGGCCTTGAACGTGCGGCAGAACGTCGGCACGCTCCGGTAGCCGGACGCCTGTGCCACGTAGGCGACGTCCCGGCGGGTCGTTTCGAGCAGGATCTGCGCGTTCTCGAAGCGGGCCCTGCGGATGGCCTCCAGAACGCTCATGCCCGTCACGCTGCGGAACGTCTGCTCGGCCGAACGGCGCGCGCCGCGCATCACGCCGAGGACGCGCGCGGCGCGAAGGCCCGCGCACGCCTCCGCACGGATCAGGCCGACGGCCTCCTGGATACGCGGTTCCTGGCGCGCGCGGTGCCCGCCGCCCGACGACTGCCGCCGCATGAGCCCGAGCGGACGGAACGCCGTCGCCTCCACCGCGCGCGCATCGGCGCGCACGATCCGGTCGAGCGCCCGCGCCGCCAGAAACGCGCCGGCGTCCCAGTCCGGCATGACGCTTGAAATCGGAACCGCCCCCTCGCAGAAGCGCGGGTCGTTGTCCACGCCCACGACGGCCACGTCGTCGGGGACGCGCAGGTGCGCGCGCGCGCACGCCTGCACGACGACCTGCGCCATCTCGTCGTTCGCGGCAAAGACGCCGCAGGGCTTCGGAAGGCCGGCGAGCCAGCGCACCACGGCCGGCAGCAGCCGGCGCCTGTCGGAAACCCCCGGCTGCCGGAACGCCGGGCCGAGGTGCCCGCCGCGCCGCAGGATCTCCCGCGCGAACGCCTCCGCCCGCTCCCGGCTCCAGTACATGTCGGACGGCAGATGCGCATAGGCGAGGCACCGAAGCGGCAGGGACATCAGCTCGCCGGCGGCCAGATGGGCCGTCTGGTCGGCATCGTGCCGGATGTGCGGGATCCCCTCGGGGACGGCCGTGCGCGGGCAGTCGAAGCAGACGACGGGCACGCGCGCCCGGACGGCGGGCGGCAGTCGCATCGGCAGGGAGGAGATGACGCCGACGACCCGCGCGTCCCGGACCAGGCGGCGGAGGGTTCGCAGATGCACGGAGCGGCCCAGGCAGCAGTCACGCACCGTCCAGCCGCGCGGACGGCAATAGCGGCACAGCCCCGCATACTGCGTCTTCCAGATGGCGCTGTCGTACGTATGCAGCGCCAGCACGATGCACGCATCAGGCGTCACGCCGCCCCCCGATCTGCAGAAGCGGCAGGGCGAGCGGGAACGCGGCGTCGCCGACCGCGTACGAACGCTTCTCGCGGAAAGGCGGCGGCGCGCTCATTCAGGCCTGTTCGCGGACGCCGCCTCCACCACCTGGAGGAGGAGCGGCGCGGCGAAGGCGTCGAGCCGCAGCGCGCCGAAGTCGAGGGACGTGTCGTCCGAGAAGAGGAACGGCGAGAGCAGGTAGACCGGCAGCCACGTCACGTTCCCCTTGCGCGCGGCGACGCAGAAGCGCGCCCGCCCGTTGTCGAGGTACGCCAGCGGCTCGATGCCGGGCCCCGGCAGGATCTCCTGCGCGCAGGCGGGCTTCGCGTAGCCGTCGCCGTTCGCGTCGCGGCGAAGCGGATGCCGCACGCCGTCCAGGACGACCGCCATCTTCCGCCAGTCGGAACAGATGCCGGCGCGATGCCACCGGGGCGAGACGGGCAGGTCCTCCGGCGCGCGGTCTGCGAGTGCCGCGCCGAAGCCGGTGATGCCGAACGGATCGCCATACCCGCGCACGCTGCCGCCCGGATCCTGCCCGCTCACGTAGACGATGCGCCCGCCCGCGTCGCGGTAGGCGGCGAGCGCCCGCGCCGCCTCGGCCTCCGGGGCGTGGAACCCGGCCGCGACGATCAGCGTCGGCGTCTCGGCGGCCGAGAGCGTCCCGGCTGCCAGGTTGCGGAAGTCGTATGCCTTGACGGCGTACCCCGCATCGCGCAGCGTCCGCCCGCACGCCCCCAGGACAAGCCGCCCGGCGTAGGACTGCGCGCCGCTCGAACGGAGCCCCAGGGCCTCGCAGACGAGGGCGACCGTCCCCTTCGGCGCCTTCGGGTTCCGCGAAGCGTCGAAAAGGTCGGCGAAGACGGCCTGCCGGCCGGGATCGAGCGCCTTCGTGGCGCGCGCGGCGTCGCGGTCGAAGCACGCCTGGAAATCGGCGGCGGGCAGCGCCGCGTCAACCGCGCGGTTCACCCAGCACGTCCAGGCGATGTCGAGGATCGCCCGCACCTGCATCGCGACGAGATCTGCCAGCGCCTCGGCGGCGCCGGGCCGGCCGAAGCCGATCGCCACCTCCTTCTCGGCCGCATAGGCCGCCTGGTCGACGGCCCGCACGCAGAGCGCGAGCTGCTGCGCGCGGAAGCCGGCGACGGCGGGCGCGGACGGGCGGTAGCCCTTCAGCTTCGCGCGCGCGCGCCGCACGACGTCGCCGTCCGAGCGGAAGCCGAAGATGTTCTTCGCGCCCGCCTCGACCTTGCGCGTGCCGAACGCGACGCCCTGGTAGTGGCAGTAGTGGACGAAGTTCAGGATCGTCGGATGGTTGAGCGCGCTCTCGTCGCCGACCGGGTGCGTCAGCACCGAGAGGTAGAACGCCGCCACGCGGTGGTCGCCGCGGCCGAAGGCGCGCGCGAGAAGCGCCATCAGCGTCGCCTTCCCCTTCTCCGTGTGCGCCCAGTAGCCGCCGCAGCCGGCTGCGGCGAGGATCGCGCGGTCGTCCGGCCCGACGTGCGGCGCGTAGTCGTCCACCGTCCGCCAGCGGCGCGGCTCCCATTCCGTCATGTCGGGGAAGTGGCAGAAGGCCATCAGGACGCCGAAGTCGTCGAAGTCGAACGACGCCTTGATCTCCGCCGGCAGCGACTCGCCGACGAGCTGCGCAATCTCGTCATGCTCCACATCCCACGCGAACGCAGACCCCGCGCCGCCCACGGCGCACGCGATGCAAACGGAAACGACCGACACGCTCTTCAGCATCCTCAACCTCCAATGATGATTTTGACAAATCGGATTATACCACATTCCTCCGCCGCGCCTTATCCATTTGCGCAAGATTCTGAACCTCTCGCTGTCAGGTTTTAGGGATGAGGTTTCAGGTTTTAGGTTTTAGGTTTTAGGTTTTAGGTTTTAGGATGAAGAGGGGGGGGGGGACGCCATCAGGCGCGCGGGCCGCCGAGGACGTCGGCCCCTACCACATACCCATGGCGTCGGCCCCTACCACATACCCATGGTGCCGACCCGTACCACGCACCACATGGTGCCGGCCCGTAGCACGCATCCCATGGTAGGGCGCGACGTCCCCGGCGCGCCGCGTACATGGGGACACCATTGTGGACGCCATCGGAACGCCCACGACCACGCGGGCCGCCGGGGACGTCGGCCCCTACCACGCACGCCCTCCCGAGGACGCGGCGGATCTTCACCTGTCACCTGTCGGACGTGCGCTCCCGCGTCATCAGCCGCACGGGGCCCTCAAGGCCCGCCGGGACGAGCGGGTCGCCTTTGGCGTAGGGGCGGCAGGTGGAGAACGCGATGCGGCCGCCGGGGGCCGGCCGCCCCGCACGGAACCAGTCCGGCCACACGGCGAGGAGGCGCGTCGTCTCGGGATGCCCCGGCGACGTCTTCCATTCGCCCTCCACGGGCAGGTCCTCGTCGCCGACGAGGCGGTTCACCCAGCGGTTCGCCACCTGCACCTCGACCGCGTTCTCGCCCGCGCGCAACGCCCCCGCCACCTCCACGCGGAACGGCGTATGCCAGGCGAAACCGCAGTCCTTGCCGTTCACGAAGACGCGCGCGACGTCGTGAACGCCGCCCAGGTCGAGCCAGGCGTGCGCGGGGGGCGCATCGAGGCGAAACGTCCGGCGGTACGTCGCCGTGCCGGAGAAGTGGCGGATGCCCGCGTTGTCCGACAGGTCGAAGCGCGCCAGGCGCGGGAACGGGATCTCGCCCGCCGGCGCGCCGCGCCCGGGCTGGAAGACGACCGTCCATCCCCCGGAGAGGTCGGCCACGGCCTTCGGTTCGCCCTGCGGGAGCGGCGGCGCGCCCGCGCCACCGTCGCGGCGGAAGACGACGAAGACCGATTCGGTGGGCGCGAGCCGGAGCGGCACCGCCGTGACGCCGTTCCCGAGCGGACGGCAGCCCGGCACGGAGAAGCGCGAACCGTCGTCGGCGTTCCAGAACTCGACCGCGCCCGTCGCGCGGAAGCGCGCCGTTCCGTCCATGCGCGCCCGGGCCTTCGTCGCGACGTTCGCGACGAAGTAGACATCGCGGTCCGGCAGCGCGCGGTGGATGAACTTCACGTCCGCGCCGGACGGCGGCGCGTCGAACGCGAAGTCCGGCGGCACGGCGAGGCGCGCCAGCACGTCCGCGAGGTCAAGGCCGCGCCACACGCGCCCCTTCCCGATTCGTTTCTCGACGGCGCCAGCGGCAAAGCCGTCCCACAGGCGGGCGGCGAGGCGGGCCACCTCGGCGTCGCACGCGGGATAGTCCATGAGGCCGAAGGCGCGCGTCGGGCGAGGCCCCAGCCACACCTCCGCCCCCGCCTCGGCAAGGGCAAGCGCCGCGCGCAGGTAGGCCGGGGACGGCTCCTCGGCCTGCGGCAGGGCGAGGAGGCGGTAGGTCATGCCGCTCGGCAGCGCAATGCGTCCGTCCCGCACGGTCACGCCGTTCATGAAGAGATCCGCGCCGCAGCAGTTGCCCTTCCAGCCGAACGGCAGTTCGGGCCGCCAGTCGGCCTTCACGGGCACGTTCTCGCGCGTGACGTAGAGGACATCCGCGACGCCCCGCCCCTGCTGGAGGAGGAACTGCGCGCGTCCGAGGTAGCCAAGCCAGCCGGGGTAGAACTCCCAGAGCGTGTTGTGGCGGTTGAAGTGGAACCCCCAGGGGCCCATCGTCACGCCGGGGCCGGGCGTGTCGAACGGCTGATGCGCGTAGGAATGGAAGACGAAGCGGTTCACGCCCGCGCAGAAGGCGGCGTCGCCCTGCACCTTGTGGTCTTCGGGGTAGCTCGTCCAGGCGGCGGACTTGTCGCCGGAGGTGAAGGTCTCCGTCTGGACATAGCGTCGCGCGTAGACGTCGCCGAGGTTCCCCGCGAGGCGGGCCGTGCCGAGGCTGTCCGGCGCACCGTGCCAGAACTCGCCCATCGGCACATCCGCCGCCCGACCGAGGCGCATCTCGTCGAACGGCCCCACATAGGGTTCGTTCTCGAAGAGAAGCCCCTTCGCGTGGCAGACGGACGCGAAGTAGTCGCCGTACACCTCGGCGTAGAGCGTCGAGACAAGCCAGCGGAAGTCCTGCAGGAACCGTTCGGTCACGTCGGCGTCCGTGACGTAGCGCCCGGTGAGCGCGGGCAGGAACGGTTCGATCGCATAGCCGCGCCGCGCGCGGAACGTCTTCTCCATGCCGTCCGTCCAGTTCTGCGCCCCCACCTCGTAGCTGTCCACGAGCGTGTACTTGAAGGCTTTCACGCCCGTCTGCCGCGCGTCGTCCATGATGCGCGTCATCATGCCGCCCAGGGCGGCGTCCACGCCCGCGCGGGAGAGCTTGTCGCATTCAAGGCCGTGCGCCTCGGGATTGACGGGGTGGTTTCCGCTCCTGCGGGCGACCATCATGAAGCGCAGAACCGTCCAGCTTCCCGGCGCGGGCGGCGTCCAGGCGAGCGTCCCGTCGGGGGCCATCTTGTCCGAAACGACCTGGACGCGCGCGCGGTCAACGGCGCTCTCCGCGCGGCATGGCTGGACGTTCGTCGGCACGTAGGGGATGTCCGCGAAGGCGTTGCGGAAGAAGACGTGGTACGCCTTGCGCGAGGCGTGCGGCACGCGCTCGCCGGGGGCGAAGTCCACGCCCCGGATGGCGGCCCAGCCCGTGTTCGTGCGGCCCACCCGGAGGAAGACGACGCGCAGATGGCGCGTCGTGACGGGCGGGAAGGAGAAGACCGTTGGATCCTCCTTCTGGGTCGAGTCCGACACGTAGTGCGTGCGCCAGGCCGTCCCGTCGTCGGAGACGCGGAACGCGCACGTGACCTGGTTGTTGAGATGGTACTGCGCGAACTGCGGACCGATCCGCATGCGCACCGTCCCGATCTCCACCGGCGCGCGGAACGCATACTCCAGCCACTGCTCGGTCTTCGCGCCCCGCGTGCCGACGACCCACGCGCAGCCCTTCGGGACGGCGGGCGTCTTGAGCGCGGCGTCGAGATGGACATTCGTCGCGACGGGCGTATAGGCGCCCACGTCGTAGGCGTCGCCCGGCACGGAGGGGAACGCGACGACCGCGACGTCGCGGGAGAACCCGACGGGACTCGGACACGCGGGCAGGCGCACGCGCATGGGCGCGCCGCCCGTCACGACCGTCTCCGTCCAGCACATCATCTTCATCGCGTTCTCGGGCCTGATCCACGGCCCGCCGGACGAACTCCATCCGGGGCAGTTGTGGAACGAGAGCGACAGCCCCAGCCGGTCGGCCTCGCGCCCCGCCCAGTTCACCATCCCGTACCATTCGGGCGAAAGGCTCTTCACGGTCCCCTTGTCGTGCCGGAACTCCGCGATGTCGAGGATCGTCGCGCCGCCGAGGCCCGCCCGCTTCATCGCCTCCAGGTCCTTCGTGATGCCCGCGCGCGAGATGTTGTTGTCCATCCAGTGCCACCACGTGCGCGGCCGCGACTCGGCGGGCGGGTCCGCGAACCCCTCCGCCAACGCATCCGCGCCACACGCCATCCCGGCAACGCCAAGGGAAAACATGCACCCAAGAAACAGAAGAGAAGATGTTCTTTGCATGCTTCGCAGTATAGCACATCGTCCCATCAGCGTGCAGGGATATACGCATTGGGAAGGGCCCTTTGTACAAAGAACCCATTACGACATCGACCGTGACGTTCCAACTCATCAAAGTCGTGGCGAACCCATCCCTGTGCCCCGTCAATCATCGTGAACCACGGGCGAAGCCCCGCTTTGCCACGCGGAGCGGCCCTGCGCCACACGAAGAACGTTCAAGGTCGAAGTGCCGGGGTGATGTCGCTTTCACAAGGCGACGGATCCTTCTGCGCATTTCACGTGAACCCAGTCCCGCGTGTACCGAGGAGAAATCTGCCGTTCCTACTCCAGACGCCGCTCGACCGCCGCCCACAGCGCGGCGAACGTCCCACTGGCCACCCCGCCACCGCCTTCAATGCCCAATTCCTCCCGCCGCGCGCCCAATCCCTCCCGCCGCGCGCCCAATCCCTCCCGCCGCGCGCCCAATCCCTCCCGCCGCGCGCCCCGCACAATCGCTCGGGCCCGTTCCAGCCTCCGCCGGATCTCCCCCAACGACATCCGCATCGCCCCATCATGAGATTTCACTGCGTAATAATTCTCATTCGCCGCCCCGGGGGTGAGGCGTCCCGTCGCGGTCGGATTCGGCGGCAATCCGTCGAACACGGTCGCCGTCGGGATTGGGTCGGGGATCTCCGCCGCCTGGCGAAGGCGCTTGACGAGTGCCTTGAAGCGCATGATCGTCTTGTACTTCCCGCTGAGCTGCGGGAGGTTCGCGGCGATCCACGCCTTGATTCCGCCGTTTCGCCCGACGATCTCGCCGTCCACGATACGCAGGCAGTTGTCGACGTGGCACTCAAGGTCGTGGACGAGCCCACCGAAGCGGACGCGCGCCTCGTCGGACGAATTGCGCGCCTCCCACGCCGCGAGGAACGCCTCCGGTGTCGGGCAGGGCGCGAGGGTCGTGCGGCGGCGAATCGCCCGCCGCTCCGCCGCGAGGCGACGGCGGCGCGCGTTGTCGCGCGCGTAGTAGCGGGTGCGGTAGGCGCGCCGCTGGAGGCGGTTGATCTCGTACGCGAGGCCGCGGCGGTAGCAGCGCAGTCCGCGCAGGTCCGTGATTCCCAGCGCGAGCTGGAGGCCCACAAGCGGGTTGCGAAGGAGGAAAGCGCACTCGTCGAGCCGCAGCAGCTCCGTTCGGTCGAGGAGACCGCGCTCGTAGGCGTCGTGGTACCAGACCGCGCGATTTCCCGGCGTCCGGCCCGCGCAACCATCGTCCATTTCGCCCGCACGCGCGTAGGTGCGCACGCCGATGCGCCCTGCGCCCTGATCAACGAAATTGTGCTTGAACCACGCCGCGAAGTTTGCCCGCACCTCCGCCGAGATCTCCCGCATCCGCGTCTTCGCCATGTCCAGCCCTCCTTTTCAAGTCAATTTCCTATTCCAGCCGTGTTTACTCCATCCAGGCCTTCTCGACCGACGGGACGAGAATAGCAAACCCCTTCCCCCGCCGTCAATGAGATTTCAATGCGTAATCGTTCTACGTCCTTGACGCGCGGGAACGGCCACTCGGCTTCATTTATGTAGCGTGCAAGGTATCGCTTAGCGTATATTGACATCGTTTAGCGAACATGGGCATCGTTTAGCCTAACTGTCGCAGTTGAAGCCGACCAAAGGCGGCTTCAACTGCGACAGTTAGCTTTAAGATTTCCCGACCGTCTCTCTTAACCAGGGTACGACCTCTCTTAACCAGGGTACGACCTCAATTAACCAGCGTACGACCTCAATCCCCTGTCGACCTTCCCGCCTCGTCGTACACGATTCGGCCGACGAGGCGTGACTGCACGCAGATCGACAATCCGCGTGTCGGGGAGTCGGTGGTGTCGTGTACGCAGATGCGCCCCGCGCGCGCCTTCGCGCTAGCGGTAGACGCCGCGCGCGGGAACGCGGTTGCCGGCGGCGACACGCTCGGCGCGCGCGGCTTCGTCGTCGCGCGGGCGCACGTTGATCGCCTCAATCATCCGGCCGATGGGAAGATCCGGGCGGTTGCTCCAGAAGATGCCGTTGTCCTCGCCCGGCTCGTAGATGCCGCCAAAGGCCGCCGCGCCGAATTTGTCCGCGAGCGCCTTGCCGCCCCTGAGCTGCATCGACCAATGGAGCATCACGTAGGAGAGGTCGATTTCCGTCAGGAGCGACGATTCGTCGCCGACCTTCTCCTTCACGAACCCAAGCGGCGTGATGACGGCCGCCTGGCTGCGCGGCGTCGCCGTGACGACCCAGTACTGGTGTTCATGGGCGAAGAGCGAGGGGCGGAAAACCTGCGGCGACATCGACGAAACCGCGACGATCTCCGCGCCATTGCGCTTCAATTCGGCCCAACCGTCCGCATACGACATGTCGAAGCAGACGAGAAAGCCGACCTTGCCGAAATCCGTCTCGAAGACGGGGAACCCCGCGCCGGGGGCAATGCCGCTTTCCGACACGCGCGTTGCGGGGTCCCCCCACGCACAGGCCGTGTGGACTTTGTTGTAGACGCCCGCCACGGCCCCCGTCCGGTCAAGGAGAACAAGCGCATTACGCGGGCAGTCGCGCCCGTCCACGCATTCGGCCAGAATGGCCCCCGCCGCGACATAACACCCGTTCCGCCGCGCGGCCGCGCCGAGATGCGCGCGCACAAACGCAAGCGGCACCGTCTTTTCGGCGGCGACCTTCGCCTCGCGCATAAGCGCGTGTTCGGGCAGGACAACGAGATCGAGACGCCGGCCGGCGTACTGATCGCGCGCCCGCGCCGCCAGCTCGTCGATGAGGCGCGCGGCGCGTTCCGCCCGCACCTCCGGCGTGCCCGTAAAGCGTCGGCAGAGCGTCCCGACGAGCACCTTGCGCGGTGGACAGTCCTTGGGCGCGGCTTCAAGGCCGCATGACAGCAGCACGGCCAAACCGAGGGCAAGCGCCTGACCCAGATGGTTTCGTTCCGTTCTCATTCGCCTACCCCCTTCGCTTCGGGCGTGAACACGACGCCCTTCTGCGGCATCACCGTCGTCGCGAGAGGCCGCCCCGCGCGCCCGCCGAAACAGATCTCGCCCGCGACCGCCCCCGTCCGCGCGAAGAGAAGCGCGACCGCCTCGCCGTCCGGCAAGGTCAGGACGACGCCGTCGCGCGCCGCCTCCGCGATGCGCCGCACGCCGACCCCCGTGCGCGCCGAGGTCCCGGCCGCCGTCAGGACATGGAGGAAACGATCGTCCTGACGCGGTGCGCCCGGTTGCGTCTCGATGCGCCATGCACCCCAGTAGGGGCCGCGCCCATCCCGCGCACAGGCGGCCTCCGACTGCGTGCGCCACGCGGGTTCAAGTTCCCAGTTCCGTCCGTTCGCCCAGAACTCCCGGCCCGGCCCGCCCACGCACACGAATCGCGCGTCCGCCGGCAGCACCATCTCGCAGAAGAGGCGGCCCGCGCGCGCGTCGATGCGCGCGACGCGCCCCGTCACGACGGGCTCGTTTTGGGCATGCAGAAGCCACGCCTTCGCATCGGCGGGATCGGCCGCTCCCACGCGATCATAGACGACGAAGACATCGGGCTGCACGTGGACGAACTGGCGCACGCATTCCATGCACTTCGCGCCGTAGAGCGCCGACATGTCGAGCGCGGCATAGGAGAAGCGCGCCGACGTCTCGAAGGCCAGCACCTCCCCGGCGTTGCCGTACATGCCGCCCGCGTTGGTGCGCCCTTCCTGTGCGTGGCACGTGGGGCCCCAGTAGCGCGGCAGCGGCTCGTTCGGGCGGCGGATGACAACGACGTTGTGCGCGACGGACTGGCTGTAGTAGTGCTTGAGGTTCCAGTCGGTCTGGTTGGCGCGCGAGCCCGTGTCGAGCGCGAGAAAATCGTGCTTGTAGATCGCGAAGTGCCCTTCGTCGTAGTGCTTGTGCATGGGGCAGCGCGTGCCGCCCACGAGGAGCGCATACGTGTCGTTCGGCCCCCAGCCACTGCGCATGAAGATCTGCCCGAGCTGTTCGAAGTGGCGCGCCTTCACGCTCCGCGCGGCGAGTTCGTCCGCAGGGAACGGCGTCACCTCGGGATCGGCCCCGAAGAGGAACGGATAGGCGGGGAAACTCCCCCCGATCCGCTGGTTGGGACACATCCCGGCGAGCGTCGCGGCGAGGCGCGCGGCGGCGGGATCGACGGTCTTGAAGAAATGGATGTACTGGACCAGATGCTCATAGAGCGTGCCCACGGGCAGACGGTTCGAGACGTGGGGCGCATCCCCGCAACCGTGGAAGAGCGGGGCCGTCGGCTTCGCCGCATCTGGAATCCACATCCACCACACCCAGTTCGGGTAGAGCGCCATCGCCGGATAGCGCGCGGCCAGGTTCTCGCCCGTCGCGGACAGCCACGTGTGGAAGATGTTGAAGTGCCCCACGGGATAGACGCCCATCGCGTAGCCGGGCGTGCCCGTCCCGAGCGCACCATCGTCGCCCGCGCTCCCGTTGCGAAACGCAAGGACCTCTTCGTGGTAGGCGCGCCCCTCGACGAGGAGCGCCTCCGCGCGCGCATCGCAGTAGCCGTCGCCGAACGCCGCGAGCCCCGCATACCACATCAGGTTCTTGACGCCGTAGCAGCCGCCTTTCACGCCGCCCGTGTTGCGCCGCCGGATGGCCGGCCGCCCCGCGCGCGGCTGCACGTCCTCGCAGTGCTGCACGAGCGGCACGATAAACGCGCGCCGCTCGTCGTCCGTCAGCGCCTCGTGGATCCAGTCGTAGGCACAGAGCGAATTGATGCGCGTCGTCGAGTACCAGCTGACGGCGCGGCGGTTCGCGTAGGCCTCCTGATAGCCGCGGATGCTGGCGCGCAGCATCGCCTTCGCCTTCGCGAGGTAGGCGGGCTTGCCCGTGAGGCGCCAGGCAAGCGCGCACGCCGCGCTTTGCGTGCCCCACTCCTTGATGGGCGGAATGCCCGTGTGGACGGGGTCGACGACCATCCCGGGCTGATTCGCCGGGAGGGACGTCCCCGTGCAGACGGGATCGGACGGGTAGGCGTCGCAACGCGCAAGAAGGCGCGCACGCGCGGCGGCGGCGGCCCCCTCCGCGCGCGCCTTCACCTGCGGCCACGTCTCGCGGTTGAAGAAAAGGCGCGGATGGTCGCGGCGGATCTTCCCAAGCCAGTCGGGCCGCGCGGGCGCCGCCGCGCCGGCAAACCCTGCGAGCGCGCACGCAAGCGCGCAGAACCCCCGCACAGCCCCTCGCATCACCGTGACCCGCCTTTCCACGCGCGACCGCGGCGCGCCGAGGACGTCGCGCCCTACCAACGGGCGTCGTCCAGCACACCACGCCAGACGCCAACCTAGCGGCCGTCGATGGCCTCGACCTTCTTCGCGGCCTCGTGCAGGAACGGCGCAAGGCCCTCAAGGCCCTCGGTGAACTTCGTGTCGAGGAAGGCGTCCGCGGCCGCGACGGCCATCATGTCGCCCCAGATCATCTGGCCCATGCAGAGGACGTTCGCGTCGTTGATCGTGCGGCACATCTTCGCGGCGAAGACGCTCTCGACGACGGCGGCGCGCACGCCCTTGAAACGGTTGGCGACCAGACTCATGCCCATGCCCGTGCCGCAGAAGAGGAACGCGCGCTTCGCCTCGCCGCGCTGCAGCGCCTTGCAGACGTCCACCGCGCTCTCGAAGTAGGGCTTCTCCTTGTTCGCGTCCGTCGCGCCGAGGTCCTTCACGGCGAAGCCGCGCTTCTCAAGATGCTGGACGACGGCCGTCTTGAGCCCGACGGCGAACGGGTCCGCCGCCACGAGAATCGTCTCCTTCTGCGCCGCGCCGCACACGCACGCCGCCGCCATCGCCACACCCGCCGCAATCTTCTTCATGGAATCGTCCTTTCTTTCGCGCTTTGAATGACGGGGACGAGTATAGCAAAAGGGCGTTGCGCTGTGCAGAAAGATCGCGCGCCCTTCGGGGTGGCGTGCGGCCGCGCCGAAACCGCGCCGCGATATGCTATACTGTATGCTCCATGACACGAAAAGAAACCAGCGATCGTTTGCGCGGAGAGGTGCGGACATGACCCTTCCCCAGCGTGTGGCCCTCATCCTCAAGCGTTGCTTCGCAGTGCTCCACCCCTGCCTCTACGGCGGGCTCAACGGCGGCGAGGCGGGCGACGTCGACGCGATTGCCCGCGACCTGGAGCGGGAGCTCGCCTTCCTCTCCATCGAACGGGACGCCGCGCAGACGGCGCGGGCGTTCGTGGATGCGCTCCCCGAGGTCCGCCGCCTCATCGACACGGACATCGCCGCCGCCTACGAGGGCGATCCCGCCGCGACGAGCCCGATGGAGGTCGTGATGGCCTACCCCGGGCTCTACGCGATCACCGTCCACCGCCTCGCCCATGTTCTCTATTCCCTGAAGGTCCCCGTCATCCCGCGCGTCATGAGCGAGCTTGCGCATTCGCGCACGGGCATCGACATCCATCCCGGCGCGACGATCGGCGAGCGCTTCTTCATCGACCACGGCACAGGCGTCGTCATCGGCGAGACGACCGTCATCGGCAAGAACGTGAAGCTCTACCAGGGCGTCACGCTCGGCGCGCTCTCCTTCCCGAAGGACGCGTTGACGGGCATGCTCATGAAGGGGCACAAGCGCCACCCGAACGTGGAGGACAACGTCGTCATCTACGCGGGCGCGACGATCCTCGGCGGCGACACGACGATCGGCCACGACTCCGAGATCGGCGGCAACGTCTGGCTCATGGACTCCATCCCGCCGTTCTCGCGCGTCTACAACCAGACGCCCTTCCCGCGCGTGAAGACGCGCGGGGTCGCCGAGCCGGCGTCCCCGAAAAGGGCCTAGCCGCGATGTGCGGCGCGCGGCGCCCCCCACATGGACACCCTCACGAAAGAGCAGCGCAGCAAGGTCATGGCGCGCATCCGCTCGCGCGACACGAAGCCGGAGATCCTCGTGCGGAAGCGGATCTTCGCCGCCGGGTGGCGCTTCCGCACCTGCGACCGGCGCTATCCCGGCCACCCGGACGTCGTGGTGCCCCGTGCCCACACGTTCATCGAGGTGCGCGGCTGCTTCTGGCACCGCCACGGCTGCGCCGTCAGCTCGATGCCGAAGTCCAACGTCGAGTTCTGGACGACGAAATGGGCCAACAACGTCCGCCGCGACCGGCGGCACGAGGCCGACTGGAAGGATCTCGGCTGGAACGTGATCCTCGTGTGGGAATGCGCGCTCAGGCCCGTCCGGCGGGAGGAGACGCTCGTGCGCATCTGCCAGGCGCTCGACGCCTGGGCGGCGGAGGAGGGCCCCCGCCGCCGCCCCCACCGCCTCGTGCTGCCGCGCACGCCCTAGCGCGCGCTCACAGCCCGGCGAGCGTCCAGCCGTCGCGGTAGGCGCTCTTTAGGAGCGCGTTCGCGTCCGGCGCGTTCTCGAAGCAGCCCTGGGCGGCGTTCCACGTGAGACGGCGGTCGGGCAGCTGCTCGCACACGCCGCCCATCACGACGCTCTCCATCATCCACGTACACCAGTCGAACGAGCTGCGCGTCGCGCCGCCGCCGCGCGCCACCTGCTCCGCGAACTGGCGGTGGTGGTTCGGCTCGCGGCCGAGCTTCGGCGGCTTGATCACCGTGCCGTCCCGCAGCAGCGCCATCGGCGCGGAGGCGTGCGGGGCGAGGATCCAGCCCTTCTCGCCCTCGATCACGCGCCCCTCCTCGGAACGCGCCTTGAGCGGCGTCTTCGCGAAGAGCGCCTCGTATTCGGCGGGCGGCAGGAAGGACGCCGGCACCGTCGGGTCCGACTTGATCCCCGAGAACCACTCCATGCGGAACGGGCGTCCGCCGGTGGCCGCCACGCCCGGAAACTCCCAGGTGATGTGCGAATAGCGCGGCCAGGCCTTTTTATAGACGGGATCCGTGCGGACCTCGGGGTCGACGACGGCCTCGACCGTGCGCGGGGCCGTCGCGCCGAGCCCGAGGCCGATCCACGGCGCGCTGACGACGTGGATGCAGAGGTCGCCGATCCAGCCGGAGCCGTAGTCGCGCCACATGCGCCAGAGCGTGGGGTGGTAGTTCTTCGGACGGTAGGCCGTCATCGGCGCGGGGCCGACCCAGCCCTCCCAGTCCAGATTCGCCGGCACGGGCGCGGGCGCCTCCAGGACGCGCCGCACGCGCGACATGCCGTTGCGCGTCGAGTAGAGGCACACGCGCGTGACGGGGCCGATCACGCCCTGCTGGAGGAACGCGACGATCTGGCGGTCGCCGAGGCCGGAGGCGAACTGCGTGCCGAGCTGCGTCGTCACGCCCGTCTCGGCGGCGAGGCGGCGCAGGAGGCGGCACTCGTCCAGCTTCTTGCAGAGCGGCTTCTGGCAGTAGACGTGCTTGCCGCGCCGCATCGCGTTCGCGGAGACGATGGTGTGCGTGTGGTCCGGCGTCGAGACGTTCACGGCGTCGATCCGGTCGCCCTCCGCCGCGAGCAGTTCGCGCCAGTCGCGGTAGACGCGCGCGTTCGGCAGCAGCTTCTTCGCCTCCGCGAGGTAGGCCGCGTCCACGTCGCAGACGGCGACGACGTCGAGAATGTCCTTGAACCCCGCAAACGTCCGCATGTCCGCCCCCGCCATGCCATGCGTGCCGATGCAGGCGTGGCAGACCTTGGCGTTCGGCGAACGCGCCGAGACGAGGGCGGGGAAGCCGAAGGCGGCGCCGGCCGCCAGCGACGAGGTGAGGAATTCGCGTCTCTTCATCGATCTTCTCCTTGTGGCTATTTCTTCCGGCCCATGCCGAAGAGCTTCAGCGCCGCGCGGAAGTCGGCGGGCAGCGGCGCGTGCGCCTTGATCGCCTCGCCCTTGCGCATCGGGTCGGGGAGGACGAGCGCGGTCGCGTGGAGCATCTGGCGCGGCACGGCCATGAGGCGCGGGTCGCGCGCGGACTTGAGGCCGAACGTGCGGTCGCCGACGATGGGGAAGCGCGCGCCCGCGAGGTGGCGGCGGATCTGGTTCGTGCGGCCCGTCTCGATGCGCACGCGCAGGAAGGAGGCGTCGGGCCCCGCCGCCTCGCGCGCGACGAGGGAGACGGCGGGCTGGTCGTCAAGGGGCGCGTCGATCTTCTGGTGCGCGTAGGGGAACGCGCCGGCGACGATCGCGGCGTAGGTCTTCGCGACGCGGCGCGTCTTGAAGACCTCCACGGCGGCCTGGTAGGCGGCAAAGGTCTTCGCGAGGAGCAGGCAGCCCGTCGTGTCGCGATCCAGGCGGTGGACGGCCTGGAGGTTCGGCTCCTTGAGCTGCGTGCGGAGGATGGCCTCCACGGACTTCGGCTCGTCGTTCGCGAGGAGCCCGGCGGGCTTGTCGGCGACGACGTAGTCCGGCGTCTCCACGAGCACGCGCACGTGCCGCCGCTCCTCGGGCGCAACCGCCGCCTGCGCGCTCCCCGCCTGGCGGCGCGCGGCCGCGACGACGCGCCGGGGGATCTCCACGGCGTCGCCCGTCTTGAGCGGATGGTGCGCGATCCAGACGCAGCGGCGGTTCACCCACACGCTGCGCCCGTCGATGACGGCCTTGGCGGCACGGCGGGAAAGCCCAAGACGTGCGGCGAGGAAGTCCTGGAGAGACTTCCCGGCATCGGGACGGTTGACGGTCAATGCCTCGACGTTCGTGGCAAACTTTGGTGCAGCTCGCATATCCTAAACCCTGATGACGGACCCCACGACGCCCACGACCTTCTTGTTCTGGAGATCGGGGCCCAGCTGGATTTCGACGTCCTCGCCGTCCGAGCCGTCCTCCTGCGCCGTGATGCGCACGGCCGTCTTCTCCCCGGCGAGGGCGCAGGCGAAGTTCTCCGCCATCGGCGCGTCGTCCAGCACGTCCGAGAAGGCGAGCTTCTGCACCTCCCCCTCGTCCGCGTAGCCGAACATCTCCAGGAAGGCGGTGTTCGCGCCCCGGAAGCGGCCGTCCGGTGCGCACGCGAAGAGGGCGGCCTGCGAAATCTCGTAGGCGTTCTGCCGCGTGCGGAAGGCGGCGAGCTGGCGGCGGCGGCGCTCGACGTTGCGGATCGTGAAGACGAGGTCGCCGGGGTTGAGCAGGTCGATGAGGCTCACCGTCACCTCGGCGGGGAAGGCCGAGCCGTCCTTGCGCAGGCAGTTCGCGTCGAGCATCATGTGGCGCGCCTGGGCGAGGCCCGCGCGGATGCGCTCGACGATCTCGGGCGTCACGCCGGGGATGAAGCGCCCCACGGGGCAGTCCATCACCTCGTCGGTCACGTACTGGAAGAACTCCTTCGCGCGCGGGTTGAGCTCCAGGAGGTGCCCGCTCGGGTCGGTGATGAGCACCGCGTCGTACATGCCCGCCAGCAGCTGGCGGAAGAGCGAGCGGTGGTCCTTCATCGTGGGGGTCATCGACATGGGGGCGCCTTTCTACTTGAAGGTGTTGTAGGGGATGAACGGGCGGCGCGCGCGCACGCTCCGGGACGGGAACCACATGTCCGCCGTCGTCAGGCCGCAGGCGTCCACCATGTCGAGCGCGTATTCGAGGCGTCCGAAGTCGGCGTTCTCGTTGTTCGTACCGAACGTGAAGAGGATGCCGCGCGCCTTGGCGCGCGAAATGATCTTCGCGCTCGGGATTTTGTAGCGGGCGTTGATCTCAAGGGCGACGCGGTTCTTCGCGAGCGCGTCGAGAAGGCGGTTGATGCGCGCGTCCGTCCAGAGGGCGTCGTAGTCCGCCGCGAGCGGCGGCGGCAGGTACGTCGCGTTCGCGTAGATGTCCACGGGCTCGTTCGCGAGGATCTTCTCGATCTGCGAGACGAGGAAGTCCATCCACTCCTCCCGCGTGCGGCCGTTCAGCCTGAACTCGGCGGGACGGTAGATGCGCAGCGGCACGCCGCCGTCGACGACCGTCATCGCGTCGGTGAAGAGGTAGTCGAAGCGGTCCAGCGCGCGGCGCGAAAACTCGTAGGGCCACTTTCGTCCCTCGCCCTGCGCGCCGCGCAGGAACGGCAGGTCCTTCACCTCGGCGTAGTAGGCGTCCGCCTCGGCGTCGGAGCGCAGCATCCGCCCGACGCCGCCCTCGCCCACGTTGGGGGCGACGCCGTAGTTGATGCCGTAGGCGAGGCTCTTGGCGTGCGCCATCTCCTTCGTGAGGCCGCCCTTGAGGTGGACGTGGAAGTCGATGACGGGGAAGTCGGCCTGCTGGTGGCGAATCGCGCGGTCGGTCTGCTCGTCGACGGGCGGCAGGGCGCCGGCCGGGGGGCGCGCGTCGTCCGCAAGCGGGGTGAGCGCGAGGTCGGCGAACGCGACGCGCCCCGCCTCGCCCGTGAAGACAAAGTCGCCGCGTCCGAAGAGCTGCCGCGCGTGCGCCGCCGTGCGCCAGGGGCGTTCCGGCTCCGCGTAGCGCACGACCGTGACGCCGCCCACCGTCACCTCGACGGTCTTCCCACGCACGGAGAGGCCGAACGCGCACCACGTCCCGTCCTCGGCGAGCGAGCGGTAGAGGTTGCGCACATGGGAGAGGGAGCCCGTCTTGCGCGTCCCGTCGATGGGGCCGTTGCGGAAGAGGATCTCGTAGCCGCCGCCCGCGCCGTCCGCATGGAACGCGAGGCGCGCCGCCGCGCCGCTCTCCGCGCGGAAGCGGCCCGTCAGCGCGAAGTTGCGCACGTTCTCGCCGCAGGCGCGCACCGCACCGGCGTCCAGCGCCAGATCGGCGGGCATCGCCGCGCCGGCCAGCAACGGGAGAAGGCCCGCCGCCCACAACCAGTTCTTCATGTCCGAATGTCCCCCTGCAAAAGCACGCGCGCAGTATAGCAGACTTCCGCAGGCACTGCAAAGGGATTGATCCGGCGGCGGGAATGGGCGGGCGGGCCGGGAGGCGGCCCATCCCCGTCGCCGGAAAGCCCGCGTTCCGCGCCGGCGACATGTCTTCCATACAATTGGCATTGTTGTATGCAGCGCGCCACAATGGTAGAATACGCGCCGTCACCGCCGGGAAGGCGGACGAAAGGAGACATCAGGCAATGGCAGAAGACCGACAGACCCTCAACCGCAACCTCGCGCAGATGCTCAAGGGCGGCGTGATCATGGACGTGACGACGCCCGAACAGGCGAAGATCGCCGAGGATGCGGGCGCGTGCGCCGTCATGGCGCTCGAACGCATCCCCGCCGACATCCGCGCGGCCGGCGGCGTGAGCCGCATGAGCGACCCGGCGATGATCCGCGGCATCCAGGAGGCCGTCACGATCCCCGTCATGGCGAAGTGCCGCATCGGCCACATCGCCGAGGCGCGCATCCTGGAGGCGATCGAGATCGACTACATCGACGAGAGCGAGGTCCTCTCGCCCGCCGACGACCTCTACCACATCGACAAGACGGCCTTCAAGGTCCCGTTCGTCTGCGGCGCGCGCGACCTCGGCGAGGCCCTGCGCCGCATCGGCGAGGGCGCGACGATGATCCGCACGAAGGGCGAGCCGGGAACGGGCGACGTCGTGCAGGCCGTCCGCCACATGCGCAAAATGCAGGCCGAGATCCGCCGGATCGCCGCGCTGCGCGACGACGAGCTCAACGAGGCGGCCAAGCAGCTCGCCGCGCCGCTCGACCTCGTGCGCGAGGTACACCGCACGGGCAAGCTCCCCGTCGTCAACTTCGCGGCCGGCGGCGTCGCGACGCCGGCGGACGCCGCGCTCATGATGGAACTGGGCGCGGAAGGCGTCTTCGTCGGCTCGGGCATCTTCAAGAGCGGCGACCCGGCGAAGCGCGCGGCCGCCATCGTCCAGGCCGTCACGAACTGGCAGGACGCCGCCCTGCTCGCGAAGCTGAGCGAGAACCTCGGCCCCGCGATGGTCGGCATCAACGCCGACGAGATCGAGACGATCATGGAAGAGCGGGGCAAGTGAGATGCCTGTCGGCGTGTTGGCCGTGCAGGGCGCGTTCGCCGAACACGAACGCGCCTTCCGGGACGTCGGGGCGGAGACGTTCGAGATCCGCCAGCGCGGCGACCTCGACCGCCCCTTTGACGCGCTCGTCCTGCCGGGCGGCGAGTCGACCGTGCAGGGGAAGCTTCTCCACGACCTCGGGCTCTTCACGCCGCTCAAGGAGAGGATCCAGTCGGGCCTGCCCGTCTTCGCGACGTGCGCGGGCCTCATCCTGCTCGCCGAGCGGCTGGACGGCGACCCGACCGTCTGGTTCGGCGTCCTGCCCGTCACGGTGCGGCGCAACGCCTACGGCCGCCAGCTCGGCAGCTTCGCGGCGGCAGGCGCGTGCGGCGGCCTCGCCGACGTGCCGATGACGTTCATCCGCGCGCCGTCGATCGTCTCCGTCGGGAGCGGCGTCGAGATCCTGTCGGAACGGGACGGGCGCCCGACCGCCGTCAGGTGGCGGAACGCCTGGGCGTTCGCGGGCCATCCCGAACTGACGGGCGACAGGCGGGTTTTCGCCGCGTTCTGCCGCGCCGCCGGGGCCTCGGCGGCGGCGAGGGGGCGGGGCGATGCCTGAGACGCACGTGCTGATCCTGCGGCTTCTGCTGGCGGGCTTTCTCGGCGGGCTCATCGGGGCCGAGCGCGAATACCGCGCCAAGGTCGCCGGGATGCGGACGCATCTGCTGGTGGCGATCGGCGCGGCGCTGATGCTCATCGTCTCGCGCTACGGCTTCGACGGGCAAGGAGACCCCTCGCGCGTCGCCGCGCAGGTCGTCAGCGGCATCGGCTTCATCGGGGCGGGCGCGATCATGGTGCAGCGCCATTCCGTCCACGGGCTCACGACGGCAGCGGGCATTTGGGTCGCGGCGGGCATCGGCATGTCCATCGCCGCCGGCCTCTACGCGGTCGGCGTCGCGGCCGCCGTGCTGTCCCTCATCGGCCTCGAAGTGCTGGGCTGGCTCGTCCGCAGCCATCGTCCGCCGCCGCACGAGGCCGCCGGAGCCGGCTGAGGCGGCCGGCGATTCACTTTCTCCCCGGCCCCAGCGCCGCCTTCACGGCCGCGCCAAAGGCGTCCGCGAGCGAACGCATGCCGAGGTCGTTCGGGTGGCAGCCGTCGACCGTCCCCTCGCCGTCGCCCGTGAACATCTTGTCCTTGGGCAGGTAGACGAGGTTCGTCCAGCCTTCCGCGACGAGCTTTTCGTAGAGCGCGCGGATGTAGCGGTCCTTCGCGTTCGGCGCGCCCATGAACACGTCGCACTGCTCGGCCATCACGATCGGGACGCCCGGGCGCTTCGCGCGCAGGTTGCGGATGAACGGCTCGTAGTTTTCGTCCACGTTGCGGCCGGGGACGTCATGGCCGCGCTTCATGCCCATGTTCCAGAGGCAGTCGAGGACGTAGCAGCTCGCGTCGATGCGCGCGAGGTGTTCGCTCATCTCAAGCTCCATGACGCCGGAGCCCGAGAAGCCGAGCCCCACGACGGGCACGTCGAGGTCGCGCCCGACGATGTTCACGAAGCCGAGGCCCGGGCGCGAGGCGCAGCCGCCGTGCGTGATCGACGTGCCGTAGAAGACGACGGGCTTTTCGACGCCGCGCGTGTGCGGGAACGGCCCGACCGTCGCCGCCGGGTCGATGCCGAGCGCGAACGAGCGGATGCCGTTGTAGAGCGGCAGGTTGACGATGCAGGGCGTGCCCGGCGTCCAGGCGAGGTCGCACGCCGCGCCGTCCGGGTTCGTGATGCGCCCCGTCTTCACGTAGAGCCACCGCGCCCGCGCCGCGTCCCAGCGGTAGATGTCGAGACCCGAGACGCCCGTCGCGGGCATGTGGTCCATCGACAGGCCGCGCGCGTAGGGCGTCCATTTGATGTGGAGGCGCTTCGAGTCGGTGACGAAGCGGAAGAGCATCCCCGACGTGTGGTGCTTCATGCCGCGCACGCCGCCGTTCACGTTCGTCGTCACGCCGGCGGGCAGGCGGTCATAGTAGTGCTCCACGTCGCTGAACGCGCGTCCCTCGATGGGCAGGTAGCGCCCGTCGATCCACTTGACGCCGTTCGTGACGACGGCCTTCTCGACGGCCATCGCCGGATCCCACTTCGCGGCCTCGGGCGCCTGCGCCCACACGCCGCCCGCGAGGGCGACCGCACCCGCGACCATCACGCTTTTCATCTCCATGTCCTCTCTTCCTCCTTGTCCGTTTCCCCGCTCACCGTTCTGCGGACGCGAACGGCGCGCTGCAGGCGAGCGTGAGGCAGCGGTATTCGTTCCAGTTCGCCGTCTTGAACTTCGCGCGCTCGGCATCGTCCTTGAGCGGGCGCACCGCGCAGTAGACGAGCCACAGCCTGCCGTCGTGCCAAATGGCGTTCGACTTGTGCGCATGGGTCGCGTCGATCTCGCCGGGCCGGCCAACCGGCACGACCGGCCGCGCGTAGCTGCGCCAGTTCAGCCCGTCGGGCGAGACGGCCACGCCGTCCTGTGCGCCCCGACCTCCGCCAAGGCCGACAAAGTAGCGCATCCAACGTGCCCGCCGCGCATCCCACATCACGCCCTGCCCGCAGACGAAGTTCCTGTCCCAGCCCACCTGCCCGACACGGCAGACGGGGTTCTTCTCGTAGCGCCGCCACTTCGTGAGCGAACCGTCTTCGGCGAACGCCACGCCCACCTGCTCCGTCCACGGCCAGCGCGGGCTGGACTTGCCGTTGTAGTAGAGCCAGTAGGTGCCGTCGCGCGGCACGATCCACACGCTGTAGAGCCCCGCGCCGTCCCAGGACGTCGCATCGGGGCTCTTCTCGAAGACGGGCCGGTCGAGGCAGTGCCATTCCAGCAGGTTCTCGTCCGTCGTCCACGCAAGGCCGTTCGCCGCGCCACCGGACTCGTACCCCTTCCCGGGATAGGCATGGTACATGAGCCAGTAGCGGCCGTCCTTCTTGATGAGCGCGCGGTCGCCGTAGAGGTCGTTGTTCTGGAGGAAGCAGGAGATGGCGCGTCCATTCATGTCCCAGCCGTTCTTCGACTGGCCGCGGGCGAACACGACGCCGTGCTTCGTCCAGTGGAGCATGTCCGTCGTGGACGCGAGGGCCGTCTGGTAGCCGACGCCGTCGAAGCCGATGTACATCATGTAGATGCGCCCGTTGTGCCGGAAGAGGCGCGCGTGGTCCACCGCCAGGCGGTCGAACGTCCCCGGCTCGCCCGAAGGCGCGAGGATCGGCCGGCCGAGCTTGTACGGCGCAAGGTACTCCTTCACCTCGTCCGCATCCCTGATCGGCTCGGCGGCCGCGGCCATGCCCGCCGCCGCGACGGCGGACAGCGACCAAAACAGACTCTTCAACCTCATCTTTCCGCTCCTTTCGGATCTTCTTGCCCGGCGCGGGCCCTCGCTCCCGAATGGTTCGATGATATCAGATTTCCCGTCTGCGGGCAAGCCCGACAAGCCCGCGCGGGGCGTCCCGCCTGCGGCGATGTGCTATACTAGCGCATCATGCGCCTTTCCATCGTCATCCCCACGCTGAACTCCGAGAAGACCCTTCCCGCCTGCCTCGCGGCCCTCGCCGCGCAGACGCTGCCGCGCACGGACTGGGAGATCGTCGTCGCCGACGCAGGCTCGTCCGACCGCACCGTCGAGATCGCCCGCGCGGCGGGGGCGGACGTCATCGTCCCGAACCCCCTGCGGACGGGCGAGGCCGGGAAGGCGGCGGGCATCAAGGCCGCGCGCGGCGAGCTGATCGCCCTCGTCGACTCCGACAACATCCTGCCCGACCCGGACTGGCTCACGCGGATGCTCGCCCCCTTCGCGGACGCGGACGTGCTCGCGACCGAGCCGATCGCCTACACGGTGCGCCCGGAGGATCCCGCCCTCACGCGCTACTTCGCCCTCCTCGGGATGAACGACCCCCTCTGCCTCTTCACGCGGAACTACGACCGCCTCTCCGCCCTCACGGGCCGCTGGACGGGCCTTGACGTGGCATCCGAGGACAAGGGCGGTTGGCTCAAGCTTCGCCTCACGGGCGACGCGCTCCCGACCATCGGCGCAAACGGCTTCATCTTCCGCCGCACGCTCCTCGACGGCACGGACTGGGAACCCTACCTCTTCGACATCGACATCCTCTACGCGCGCATCCTCCGCGACGGCGCCGTGACGGTCGCGAAGGTGAAGACGGGCATCGTCCACCTCTACTGCGCCCGCCTCGGCGACTTCGCGCGCAAGCAGCGGCGGCGCATCCGCGACTTCCTCTTCTTCGCGCAGGCGAAGCGGCGCCGCTATCCGTGGAATCGCCAGAGCCGCACGGGCATCGCCCTCTTCTGCCTCGCGACGGCGAGCGTCCTTCCGCTCGTCGTGCAGGCGCTCGTCGGCTTCCGCCGCCGCCGGGACGCCGCGTGGCTCTACCACCTCCCCGTCTGCTGGCTCACGCTCGCCATCTACGGCGCGGGGACCCTCTCGAAGCTCCTCGGCCGCCGCCAGGCCCCCGTCAGCCGCGACGCCTGGCAGCGCGCCCCCTGAACGCCCCCATCGTCGCCTCTCCGTCGGCGGAAACGCCCGAGGGGCGGAGGACGGCGAGGACGGTCAGGGCGAGGATCCTGAGGTCGAGCCACAGGGACCGGTGGTCGACGTACCAGACGTCGAGGCGGAACTTCTCCTCCCATGAAAGGAGGTTGCGGCCGTTGACCTGCGCCCAGCCCGTGATGCCCGGCCGCACCTCGTGGCGGCGCGCCTGCTCGGGCGAATAGCGCGGCAGATAGGCCGTCGGCAGAGGGCGCGGCCCGACAAGCGAGAGCGTGCCGCGCAGGACGAGGAGCAGCTCGGGCAGTTCGTCAAGCGACGACGCGCGCAGGAAGCGGCCAAACGGCGTCAGGCGCGCGGCATCCGTTCCGGGGCCCGTGCGCATCGAGCGGAACTTGAAGAGGCGAAACGGCTTTCCGCCGCGTCCCGCGCGTTCCTGCACGAAGAAGACGGGCGCGCCGAGCGCGAGGCGCACGGCGACGGCGACGGCGGCGAGGAGCGGCAGCCAGAGCGGCGCCGTCGCGAGCGTGAGGACGAGGTCGAGCGCGCGCTTCATCTCACCTCGTCTCCAGGATGTCCACGGTCAACGTGCGCACGCCCCACCGCTTCGCGGCCTCGTGCGTCGGAAACCAGACGTCGATGTGCGCCCCCGTGACGGCCCCGCCCGTGTCCTCGACGACGCCCGCGCCGTAGCCGGGGACGTCGAGGCGCGTGCCGAAGGGCAGCATCTTCAAATCGGCGGCGACCGTCCCCTTCTTCGCCCGCGTGCCGCGCGCCGTCACGCCGACACGCTTGCGCTTCCCCTTGAGCGGGCCCTGCGCGTAGACGGGCGGACCGAAGCCGAACCAGCTCCGTCGCCATCCGCAGCAGATCCCGCAGCTGCAGTAGCCCGTCACGCGCAGAACCGCCTGCGTCGGGGCATGGACGGCGGCGGCCGGCGGCGGCGCGCCGGCGGCGGCGAGGAGCGCCCCGCCCGCACACGCTGCCCATGCCCATTTCATTTGCAGAGCGCGAGCGCGAGGACCGCGAAGGAGGTGGCAAGCACGGGGTCGTTCTCCCAGAAGCGGTTGTTGTCGTTCACCCAGCTGCCGTCGGGTCTCTGGAGCGCCAGCAACTTCGCGGCGAGCTCGCGCCGCCAGTCAACGCGGCGGCCGTCGGGCTGCACCAGCTCGGCGACGCCCGCGACGGAGAGGGCGCGCGCGAGGATGTCGTAGTAGTAGTAGAGGCCCTGGCTGCCCATGCCGGGGTTCTCGTCCACGGTCCAGAACCGCGAACAGTACTCCAGCGCGCTCTTCACGCGGGGGTCGGCCCGCGTGAGCTTCGCGTGGCACATCGAGAGGACGGCCGCGTAGCTCATCGAGCCGTAGGCGCGCAGCGCGACGCGCCCGGACCGGTTCGTCTCCGTGCCCGCCTGCGCCGTGCGGAGGTTGTACGCGGCACCCCCCGCGCGCTCCCCCTGCGTCTCCTGGAGGCGCGTCACGAACTGGAGCGCCTTCTCCCAGTTGAGGTCCGCGCGCGTCTCGCCCTTCGGACGGAAGTCCTCGGCCCCCTCGGTGCGGCGCATCGCGTCGAGCGCGTAGGACGTGTTCGAGAGGTCCGCGTAGCGCCGGCGCGACGCGCGGTCGTAGCCGAACCCGCCCGCCATCGTGTCGTCGCCCGTGAGCTGGCTGCCGGCGATGTACGTGCGCGCGGCGAGGATCGCCTTCATCGGGGCGAGCCCGCTCTCGAAGAGCGCGCTCAGGCAGACGCTCGTGTTGTAGTTCCCGAGCCCCGAGCCGCCGCGCCCGGGCTTCGGCACGTAGAAGCCGCCGTCGGGACGCTGCGTGGAGAGGACGAACGCGGCCGCCTTCTTCGCGCCCTCCGTCCTCCCCTCGCCGCCGCAGACGAACGCCCAGAGCGGCAGGGCCGTGAGGGCGGGCATGTGGGGGTCGCTGAAGTGGCCGTCCGCCTCCTGCTGCGTCCTGAGGAAGGCGACGCCGCGCGCGATGGCGGCGGCGACATCCTTCTTCCCCTCCGCGTAGACGCACCCGCACACGGCGAGCATACAGACCAGAATCGTCTTTTTCATCTTGGATGTCTCCCTTCAGGCGGTCAAACGCGCCGCCGGGCGGAAAGGTTCAGAAGAGCGGGTCCTGCGTGAGGTTGACAGGCGCGTCGCCGGGGAGGGCGAACGCCTCGCCCGGCACCTCCGGGACCTCCTCGGCCGTCGCGGCGTCGGCCTCGGCCGTCTCCGCGTCCTGCGCCTTCTGTCCGCGCGTCCCCGGCTTGCGGTCGCCGAAGCGCGTGCCCTGCTTGTAGAAGTTGAGGTCGACCTCGCCCGTCTCGCCGTTGCGGTTCTTCGCCACGTCCACGATCGCGAGCAGTTCGTCGTCGTGCCACTGGGCGGTCTTCGAGCGGCAGGGGCGGCGCAGCAGGAAGACCATGTCGGCATCCTGCTCGATGGCGCCCGAGTCGCGCAGATGCGAGAGCTTCGGCACCTCGTCCTTGTCGTCCCCCTTCTCGTTCGCGCGGGAGAGCTGCGAGAGGACGATGACCGGCACCTTCAGCTCCTTCGCCATCGCCTTGATCTGGCCCGAGATGCGGCTCGTCTCCAGCTGGCGGCCCTGACGGGCGAACTCGCGGCAGTTCGCGAGCTGCAGGTAGTCGATCACGATGAGTTCGATGTTGTGCATCCGCTTCATGCGGCGCGCGCGCGCGCGCATGTCCGCGACGTCGAGCGCGCTCGTGTCGTCGATGTAGATGGGCGCGCCGCGCAGCGCGCCCATCGCGCTCATGAGGCGCTGGCTCGCGTCGATGCGCTGGTCGTGCGTGAGGAGGCCGCGCTGGAGGCGCCACGTGTCGACGCCCGCGCGCCCCGCGAGCATCCGCTTGGCGAGCGACTCCGTGCTCATTTCGAGGGAGAACATCAAAACGGCGTGCGGGCGCCCGTGCGCGCCCTTCATCGGCATGCCGTTGATGTCCTGTCCGAGCGCGATGCACTCGGCGATGTTCATCGCAAGCGAGGTCTTGCCGACGGACGGGCGGGCGGCGACGACGATCATGTCCCCCGCCTTCAGCCCCATGATCTTCTCGTCGAGGTACTTGAAGCCCGTCGGCAGGCCGTCGAACTGGTCGGGGCCGCCATCGAAGAGGCGATCCATCGCCTTGAACGTCGCCTCGACAGCCGTCTTCCAGTCCGCCCGCACCGAGGTGGACCCGCCGATTTCGAGGAAGTTCCGCTCGACCTCGCCGAGGAGGATGTCCGCGTTCGCGCTCTGCGCCTCGTCAAAGCACTTCGCCTCGGTCTCGCGGGCGCGCTGGATCATCGTGCGCAGCAGGTGCTTCTGGCGGACGATGTCGATGTAGTACTCGGCGTGCGCGCTCGTGGGCGTGTCATCGACGAGGGCCTGGATGGCGGCGACGCCGCCGACCGCGTCGAGCCGGCCCGTCGCGCGCAGGCGGTCGGCGAGCGTGACGGCGTCGATCGGCGTGGAGGCGCCGCTCATCTCGCGGAAGGTCTCGTAGAGGAGGCGGTTGCGCGGCTCGTAGAAGGACTCGGGCGTGAGCCCGCGCGAGAGGCACAGGTCGAGGACGCGGGCGTCCTCGCCGAACTGCGTGTCGAGCAGAATCGAGCCGATGATGCCACGCTCGGCCTCCGCGCTGTGGGGAGGGGTCTTCAGGTCGTCTGACATGGAAGGGCCAAGTATAGCACATCGCCCCCTGCGGGGAGGGGGCGACTTGTGAACCGTTGTGAACGGCTTGTCGACAGGTTGCCGACAGGCCGTCAGGCGCGCGCGCCGAAGAAGTAGCGGTTCGCGTTGTTGTAGGCGATGTCCTCGACGAGGCCGCCCACCCAGGCGATGTCGTTCGGGATCTCGCCACGCGCCATCTCCGCGCCGAGCATGCCGCAGAGGATGCGGCGGAAATACTCGTGGCGCGTGTAGCTGAGGAAGCTGCGGCTGTCCGTGAGCATGCCGACGAAGTTGCCGAGGCAGCCGAGCGCGGCCAGCGCCTCGATCTGCTTCTTCATGCCGTCCTTCTGGTCGAGGAACCACCAGGCGGCGCCGAGCTGCAGTTTTCCGCGGTCGGGGCCCTTCTGGAAGCTGCCCATGAGGGAGGCCAGCATCTCGTTGTCCTTCGGGTTGAGGGAGTAGAGGATCGTGCGCGGCAGGGCGTCCGCGCTCTCCAGGCGGTCGAAGAGGCGCGCGAGCGACTCGGCCACGTTCCACTCGCCGATGCAGTCGAAGCCCGTGTCGGGTCCGAGCTTCTGCATCATGCGCGAGTTGGCGTTGCGCAGGCAGCTGTAGTGCAGCTGCGCGGACCAGTTGGCGCGCGCGTCGGCGCACAGGCCCTCGTAGAGCCACGCGCTCTTGAACTTGTACGCCTCGGCGGGCGTCGCCACGCCGCCTTCGCGCACCTTCTTGAAGATGGCCTTGATCTCGCCCGTCGTGTAGGGGGCGGCGAAGATCTCCGTGATGCCGTAGTCGGAGACGACGCAGCCATGGCTCTCGAAGAAGGCGTGGCGCTTGTCCATCGCGTCGAGGAAGTCGTCCCACGTCCGCACGGGCGTTCCGGCAGCCGCCGCGAGCCGGTCCATCCAGTCGTTCCAGAGGGCGGGCTCGTCGATCTTGCCCGCCTTGTCGCTGCGCCAGGTCGGCAGGACGCGCACCGCGAAGCCGGAATCGGCCACGGCCTTGTGGTGTTCAAGCGTGTCCACGGGGTCGTCCGTCGTGCAGACCGCCTTCACGTTCGAGCGCACCATGAAGCCGCGCGCCGAGAAGCCGGGCTCGCGCAGCCGCGCGTTGCAGCGTTCCCAGATGGACTCCGCCGTCGCCCGCGAGAGGCGCTCCTCCACGCCGAAGTAGCGCGCGAGTTCCAGGTGGCTCCAGTCGAAGAGCGGGTTCTTCAGCAGCACCTCCATCGTCTCGGCGAACTTCACGAACTTGTCATGCCAGCTGGCATCGCCCGTCACGAAGCGCTCGTCGACGCCGTTCGAGCGCATCTGGCGCCATTTGTAGTGGTCGCCGCCCAGCCAGACCTGCGCGATGTTCTCCCACGTCTTGTCCTCGGCGATTTCCGCCGGCGGCAGGTGGCAGTGGTAGTCGATGATGGGCATCTTCGCGGCGTGGCCGTGGTACAGCTCCTTCGCCGCGTCGGTCGTCAGCAGAAAGTCGTCGTTGATGAACGCCATGGTGGTCTCCTTCGTTCGCATACGGTTTTGATGTTGCAAGATGGGACAAGTATACCAAAAAGCCGCGCGCCGGCCTTTTCACCGCCTGCGCGCGCGGAGGCGGCTGGCGGCGATCAGCGCCCCGCCGGCAAGAAGCAGGGCAAGGGAGATCGTCTGGCTGATCGAAAACGGCCCCACGGCGGCGCGCGGATCGCCGCGCAGGACCTCGATGCCGAAGCGGATGCAGGCGTAGCCGACGAAATAGCACCCGCAGACGAGCCCGGGGAGGCGCAGCGCGAAGCGGCGGTAGAGGACGAACAGGACGCCGAAGAGGAGCGCGACCGCCGCCGCCTCGAAGAGCTGCGTCGGGAGGACGGGGAGCGCCTTCGCGGCGTCGCTCGCGATCAGCCCGCTCCGCAGCTGCTCGTGCCAGGCGGGCGAGCCGCGCGGAAACGCGACGGCGCAGGCGGCGTGCGAGAGCCGCCCGTAGCAGCACCCGTAGAAGAAGCAGCCGATCCGCCCGAAGGCGTGCCCGAGCGGCACGACGACGGCGAAGAGGTCGATGAGCGGCAGGATCCGCTCGCGCCGGACGCGGCACCAGACGAGGAACGCCAGCGTCGCGAGGATGAACCCGCCGTAGAACATGAGTCCGCCCTGGTCGATGCGGAGGATTGCGGCGGGGTTGCGGGCGAATTCGCCCGACCAGTGCTCGATCACGTAGGCCGCGCGCGCGCCCACGACGCCCGTCGCCATCATCAGGACGAGCAGGTTCGAGAGCGGCTCCGCGTGCCGCCCCGTCCGGCGGCAGAGCCACGTGATGACCTGCCACGCCGCGAGGAAGCCGAGCGCCATGCAGGCGCCGTACGTCTTGATGTGCAGAAAGCCGATGGAAACAAGGTCGGGATGCATCACAGTCCTTTCAGGATCTCGACGGCGCGCTTCGTCGGCGCCGCGTTCGTCGGCGTGAGCCACCACCCCTCGCCGCGCTGGGCGGAAATGAGGCGGACGGCGATGCGCGCGCGCGGTAGCCCGTTCGTCTGGAAGATGTCGCCCTGCGGGAGCGCGTTCGTGTCGGCGTGGCGCCCAAGCCACGCCGCCGCGCGGTCAAGCGCGTGGTCGACCTCGTTCTGGATGGACGGCTCCAGGGGGCCGTCCGCCTGCGGCAGCGGGCGCACCTCGAACGTCGCCGCGAACAGCATTGCCAAAACGAACCTCATGTTGTAAACTTCTCCGCCATGGACACGGCAGAGTATACCAAAAAAGCCCGCGGCCTTTCGCTCCTTTCGGGCGGGCTCGACTCGCAGCTCGCCGTCTGCGTCCTGCGCGCGGCCGGCGCCGAGGTGGAGGGCGTCACCTTCGAGACTCCGTTCTTCTCGGCCGCCGCCGCGAAGAAGGCCGCCGACGCCCTCGGCATCCCCCTCCGCGTTGTCGACTTCACGGACGACGCGCTCGCCCTCATCGAAGATCCCCCCCACGGCTTCGGCGGCGCGATGAACCCCTGCATCGACTGCCACGCGAAGATGATCGCGCGCGCGGGCGAGCTGATGGCGCGCCTCGGCTTCGACTTCGTCGCGACGGGCGAAGTCCTCAACCAGCGCCCCATGTCCCAGAACCGCCAGTCCCTCGGCGTCGTGGAGGCCTGCTCCGGCCTCAAGGGCCGCCTTGTCCGCCCCCTTTCGGCCCAGCTCCTCGAACCGACGATTCCCGAGCGGGAGGGTCTTCTCGACCGCACGAAGCTCCTCGGCCTCTCCGGGCGCCGCCGCGAAGCCCAGATGGCCCTCGCGAAACAGTTCGGCCTCGTCGACTACCCCTCGCCGGCCGGCGGCTGCAAGCTGACGGAAAAAGGCTTCGGCCGCCGCCTCAAGGACCTCAGGGACCACGAGGGCCTCGGCGAGCGCCGTCTCGTCGAACTCCTCAACCTCGCCCGCCGCTTCCGCCTCCCGGACGGCACCGGCGTCATCCTCGGGCGCGATGCCCGCGAGAACAAGATCCTCCGGGACGCCCTCGCCCCCGCCGACACCCTTCTCGCGCCCGTCACGGTCCCGGGCCCCACGGCCCTCCTCCCCCGCGTCCAGTCCCCCGCCGACCTCGTACTCGCCCAGCAGCTCGTCTGCGCCTGGAGCCGCTTCGACCAGTTCCCCGACGACATCACCGTCCGCACCACCGCCCGCGGCGCCGTCACGGACCTCAAGATCCCCCGCCCCTACGCCCGCGATCCCTTCCTCGACATGATGATCAAATAGCCCATCCGCCATGCTCGACCAACTTGCCGCCCACCTCGACGCAATCGCCGCGCTGGCCCCCGTCTGGGGCTACGCCCTCATCTTCCTCTTCATGGCGATCGAAAGCTCGTTCATCCCCTTCCCGAGCGAAGTCGTGATGATCCCCGCCGGGTTCCTCGCCGCGCGCGGCGAACTCTCCCTCCACGCCCCCCTCCCCGACCTCGCGCTCGCCTGCGCCGCCGGCCTCCTCGGCTCGCTCGCCGGGGCGTACTTCAACTACTACCTCTCGGCGAAGCTCGGCGAGCCGTTCCTGCGCCGCTACGGGAAGTGGTTCTTCCTGAAGCCCGAGGCGCTCGACCGCGCCTGCGAGGTGTTCAACCGCTACGGCGCCGCGACGACGTTCGTCTGCCGCCTCGTCCCCGTCATCCGCCAGCTCATCTCGATTCCCGCCGGGCTCGCCCGGATGCCGCTCGGCGCGTTCACGCTCTTCACCGGCCTCGGCGCCGGCATCTGGACCGTCCTCCTCGCCCTCGCCGGCTACGGCCTCGGCCGCACCGCCGGCGACATCACCTACGGCGAACTCGTCCACCGCGGCAAGGATCTGATCGACGCGAACCTCGCCTGGGTCATCCTCGGCGGCGTTCTCCTCGCCGCCGCCTACGTCGGCATCTCCCGGCTCGTCATGCGCCGGCAGACGCCGGAGACGCCTCGACCGTGACGGCACCGGCGCGGAGGACGACGGAGGTGCCGTCCTCCAGGACGCGCACGACGGTGGAGGGGACGCCGCCGGGGGAGAGGCCGTCGTCCACCACGAGGTCGGCGGAAAGCCCCACGTCCGCCAGCGCCTGCGGGGCGTCGGTTGCGGCGCGCCGCCCCGAAAGGTTCGCGCTCGTCACGCGCAGGACGCCCCCGCAACGGCGGAGCAGTTCGCGCGTCCAGGCGTGGTCCGGCACCCGGAAACCCTCCGGGCCCACCACCACGGTCAGGGCGCCGGGCCAGAACTTCGCAAGGCGGTCCGGCACCGCGTAGCCAAACGCCCGCACGGCCGCCACGTCCGCCGCGAGAAGCGCGATCGGCTTCTGCGCCGCGCGGCCCTTGATCGCATAGAGGCGCGCCACGGCGGCCGGAAACGCCGGATGCGCGGCAAGGCCGTACACGGTGTCCGTCGGGATGACCACGACGCCGCCCGCGTTCAACACGCGCGCGGCGTCCGCAAGGCCCTTCTCATCCGCCCGGACGAGCATCAGGCCCTCTTCAGCTGCGGGAAGAGGACGACGTCGCGGATGGAATCGCAGCCCGTGAGGAACATCACGAGGCGGTCGACGCCGAAGCCGAGCCCACCCGTCGGGGGCATGCCGACTTCGAGGGCGCTGATGAAGTCCTCGTCGATCTTCTCGGTGTCCTCGCCGGCCTGGTGTTCGAGGGCCCTGCGCTGTTCAAGCGGATCGTTCTGCTCGGTGTAGCCGGGGCAGAGTTCGCGGCCCGCGACGACGAACTCGAAGACGTCCACGAGCGAGGGGTCGTCCGGGCACGTCTTCGCGAGCGGCACGAACTCGCGCGGGACGCGGATGACGAACGTCGGCTGCATGAGGTTCTTCTCGATGAGCTTGTCGTAGACCTCGTGCGTGAGCATCAGCTCGCTCGTCACGCCGTCGAGTTCCAGGTTCGTCTCGGTCTCGCGCCCCTTCGCCTTCGCCTTTTCGAGCTGCGTCTCGAACGGCAGCTCGAACCAGTCGTCGCCCATCAGCTCCTTCACGAGGTCCTTGTACGCGACGCGGCGGTAGGGCGGCGTGAAGTCGATGGGGATCTTCTTTTCGCCGTACTCGATCACGCGCTTGCCGATCACGGTGTCGCAGAGGTGCGGCAGAAGCCCCTCCATGATCGCCTCCATCGACGTGCGGTCGCCGTAGGCCTCGTAGATCTCGCAGACCGTGAACTCGGGGTTGTGCGTGCGGTCGATGCCCTCGTTGCGGAAGTCCTTGCCGAGTTCGAAGACCTTGTTCATGCCGCCCACGAGGAGGCGCTTGAGATAGAGCTCGGGGGCGATGCGCATCACGCAGTCCTTGTCGAGCGCGTTGTAGTGCGAGAAGAACGGCTTCGCGGCGGCGCCGCCGGCCTGGTCCTGGAGGATGGGCGTTTCGACTTCCACGAAGCCCTTGCCCCACAGGTATTTGCGGATCTCCATCAGGAGGCGCGAGCGCGTGAAGAAGCGCGCACGGCTTTCGTCGTTCACCATCAGATCGACGTAGCGGCGGCGGTAGCACTCCTCCTGGTCCGCAAGGCCGTGGAACTTCTCCGGCGGCTGCTCCAGCGCCTTGGCGAGCAGGTCCCACTCCTTCACGACGACGCTCTTCTCGCCCTTCTGGGTGGTGAAGAGGACGCCCCGGATGCCGATGATGTCGCCGAGGTTCAGCTGCTTGAAGCCCGCGAACATCTTCTCGCTCAGCTCGTCGCGCTTGAAGATGACCTGGAAGCGGTCCGTGCCGTCGTTGAGCGTCGCGAAGTTCATCTTGCCCATGCGGCGGATCATCAGCAGACGCCCGGCGACGCGCACCTCGGCCCCTTCCGTGAACGTGGCCCGCACGTCCTTGAGGTCCGTATGCGGGAAGTTGTGGCCGTAGGGGGTGAAGCCCAGGTCGGCCAGGGCCTTCATCGAGGCCAGGCGGTTCGCGCGGTATTCGTTCGTCTGCTGTTCCATTCTGTACTCACTCTCCTTGAAAAACGGCGCAGATTATACTCTTTCCCGCCCGCATCCGCAATCCGCAAGACCGCAGAACGCGCGGGGCGCGCCCGCGCGGCGGCGGTCACGCCGGACGCGCGTCTTCCGGGACGGGCTTCACGCCGATGTCCGTCAGGCGCATGGAGATGATGCGCGAGACGCCCTTCTCCTGCTGGCTCACGCCGTAGACGAGGTCCGAGCCGGCGATCGTGTGCTGGTTGTGCGTGATGATGAGGAACTGGCTGCGGTCGAGGAATTCCTTGAGGGCGTCCACGAAGCGGCCGATGTTCGCGTCGTCGAGGGCGGCGTCGAGCTCGTCGAGCATGCAGAACGGCGCGGGCTTGATCATGAAGATCGCGAAGAGGAGCGCGACGGCCGTCATCGTGCGCTCGCCGCCGGAGAGGAGCGTCACGCTCTGCGGGCGCTTGCCCGGGGGGCGCGCGATGATGTCGATGCCGCACTCGAGCGGATCCTCCGCGTTCTCCAGCAGGACGAGGCGCGCCTCGCCGCCGTTGAAGAGCTTCGCGAACATTCGCTGGAAGTTCTCGTTCGCCTGCTCGAAGGTGCTGCGGAAGAGTTCGCCGCTCTTGTCGTTGAGGTTCGTGATGAGCGCGAGGATCTGCTCCTTTGCCGCGAGGAGGTCCGCCTCCTGCTCCTTCTCCTTCGTGTAGCGCTCCTCCAGCTCGCGGAACTCCTCGATCGCGACCATGTTCACGGGGCCGAGCGCGGCGATCTGCGCGGCGAGCGCATTGACGCGGTTTTCGAGGACGTCGTTCGGCGGCGGCTCGCCGCCCTTCCAGTCCGGATCCGGCTCGCGCAGGACGGCCTGCGCGTCGAGCCCGTACTCCTGGCCGAGGTGGTCGTAGACGTTCTGCCGGCGCATCGTCGCCTCGGTCGCGGCGACTTCAAGCTTGCCCTTGTGTTCGCGGGCCCGGTCGAGCGCGGCGCGCTTCGCGCCCACGCCGCCCTCGCTCGCGGCGAGCCTGGCCTGCAGGTCGCCGCGCGCGAGGCGCGCCTCCTCCACCTGGCCGTGGATGTCGATCGCGCCCTGCTTCAAATCGTCGAGCGAGCCCATCAGCTCCGCCGTCTCGTCGCGGAGGCGCTGGATGGCGTCCTCGTAGCCGCGGATGCCGGCCTCGCGGCCCGCGATCATCTTCTGCAGCTCCCCGCGCCGACGCTCGGCGTCCGCCTTCTGCTGCGCCGTGAGCTGCAGCTCGTTCTCCATCTGCGCGGCCGTGATGCGCCGCTCCGTGAGGCGGCGGCTCTCCTCGCCGTGCGCGACCTCAAGGTCCTGGAGCGCGTCCTGCCGGCGCGCCGTCAGGTCCGTCAGGGCGTCGCGCCGCGCGAGCGCCTCCTCCAGCGCCGCCGCGAGTGCGGCGCGCTTCGCGTCGTCGCCCGCGTTCGCGGCCTGCACCTCGGCAAGGTCTGCCGCGACGCGCGCGAGGCGTTCGCCGAGGGCCGCCGCGTCGCGCGCCATGCCGGCGCACTCGCCCTCCGCCTGCGCGGCCGCGCGC
>CAKUCX010000014.1 GCA_934643865.1 uncultured Kiritimatiellota bacterium | reverse complement strand
GGTCCCCCCCCCCCCCCCCCCCCGCCTTTTCCGCGCTTTTCCGCTTTCCGCGCTTGACAGCTTCCCGTCGCGTGGGGTACACTGTGTACGTAATGGTGGGCCGCAAGGCGAAGCCGACGAGGGCAGAAAGTGAGAGACGCAGCATGAAGACGTTCTTTGTTCTTGCCGCATGCGCCGCCGGGCTGTGCGGGGCCGACATCGTGGTCGATGACGGCGAGACGGTCGATCTGTCCGTGGCGGGCGACGCGGTGCAGACGGAGCCGGTCTGGTTCGCCGCCGAGGCGGGGAAGGTCGAGAAGAGCGGCGCGGGCGCCTGGACGCTCGCGGTCTCGAACCTCGCCACCTCGGCGTCCGCCGTCGTCGCCGTGCGCGAGGGCGCGCTGAACCTCGTCGGGGGCGCGCCGGGCGACGTCCCCGTGCCGTCGAACGTCCTCGGCCGTGCCGCGCTGTGGTTTGACGCGGCGAAGGCCGACACGCGCGTCGAGGGGACGAGCGCGCTCAACACGGGTGTCGCGACTTGGTACGACGCGCGCGAGACGCGGGAGGCGGACGGCAGCTGGGGCGCACGCCACTTCTGCGCGACGGCGCGCACGAGCTGGCTCACGAACGAGGTCGCCGAGGGCGTGTGGGAGAAGGCCGTCCTCCATCCCGTCGCAAGGACCTTCGCGGACGTGCCCGCGCTCTCCTACGTCCATTTCAACGGCCGCCAGTCGGGCTCTTGGATGGGCTTCTGCGAGCCCGGCTCGCGCAAGGCCCGGACGGCCAACATCGGCGAGATCCGCCACCTCTTCTATTCGGGCTACGTGGAGAACGCCTGGGGCTACCCGATGGGGAGCCTCTCGCTGGTCTTCTGGCATCCGCAGCTGACCGACGGCGCGCTGGGCCTCTACGCGTCGGCCAACTCGATGAATCCGGGCGTCTTTCAGGGGCGGTCGCTCCTGAACGGCGCGGTGTTCGACGAGGCCGCCGTCAAGGTGGAGCCGGGACCCTACGTCTACGAGTGGGACGCAGGGGACGTCGCCGGGTTTCTCGGGAACTTCTTCAACGACCGCAACATCTGGAGCGCCCAGTACCGCCGCGCCGGTGGCGACGCGCTCGGCGAGGTGGTCGTCTTCACGAACCGCCTCTCGGCGCTGGAGCGCGAGCAGGTCGCGGCCTACCTCCTGCGGAAGTGGCGCCCGGCGGCGCCGGGGCCGGCGGTCGAGGTGCGCACGGCGGCGGGCGCGGTCGTCGCCGTGGACGCCGCCGTCCCGGCCGAGGTGACGGGCGCGGGCACGCTGCGCCTCGCGGAGGAGGGCCGCGTGCAGGCCTATTCGATGACGGAGCCGTTCGCGGGCTCGACGCGCGTGGAGGCGTCCGCCACGCTCGTCGCGGGCGAGCCGCAGCTGGCCCTGCGCGCGGGCGACGCCTACACGGTCACGCGCGACGGCTACGACAACCTGGTCGTTGCGAACGCGCCCGACGCGGCCGCCGCCGGGGCCGCGTCGCTCGCGCTCGAGAAGGACGTCTCCGTGCGCGTCGCCGGCCTGCCCGAGGAGGTCAAGTCGCTCGTGGTTTCGGGCGCGGGCGAGCTCGTCCTCGCCGCCCGCCCGCCCGCCGAGAAGGGGCTTGCCGCCGTCGCGGGCGAGGTCTTTGCGGCGCTGCCGAACGCGGACATGGAGGACTGGACGGGGACGGGCGAGAAGAAATTGAGCCTTGGACAGACGACCGACCACTGGAAGCTGGTCTCCGCCGTATACCCCAACCAGTATTTCCTCAACTTGACGAGCCTGTACGGCGAGGGCGGGAAGGGTCATTGGATGCTTGACGGGGGGAAGAAGGACGCGTTCAGGCCCGTCGACTACCCCTTCCAGGGGAACAACGTCATGGCGCTCAAGCAGGGGTGCGTCGTGGAGAACACGGTCACGTTCCCGGCGGACGGCGACTACGAGCTGACGTTCCTCACGGGCGGGCGCATGGACAGCGCCGCCGGCTCGGTTGCGGGCGGATGGGTCAAGCTCGCGCTCGTCGACGGCGCGGGCGCGGAGGCCCCGATCGGGACGGCCTTCGGCTACGTGGGTACGTCGATGCGGAAGCAGCGTTTCCTCGTGCGCGGCGTCCGGGCGGGCGCGTACACGTTCCGCCTCGACCATGCCGTGGGGACGGGCGATGCGCACACGGTCCTCGACGACTTCCGTTTCCGGCTCGTCACCGACCTCTCCTCCGAGACCGTCGTCTGCCCGCCGAACGCGGACTTCGAGCAGGTGGACATGGCGTGGGACGGGCGGTATGCCCGCGACGCGGGCCACACGGCGGCGGACTGGACGCTTGCGCAGTCGGACGAGACGGGCGCAGACCCCGACGTCTGCCTCGTCACGCGCGGCATGACGAACGTCGGCTACCGCGCGGGCTCGGCGCGCGGCGGCGTGCAGCTCGCGTTCTACGGCAACGCCGGATCCGCCACCTCCGCCGCCTTCACGCTCCCGGCGGGCACGTGGAAGCTGCGCCTGCGCGCGGCGTCGTTCCAAAACACGGAAGGCAGCACCTGCAAGTGGAACGGCCGTTCGCCCAACCGCGCCAACGGCCTCGCGGGCGAGCTTCTGGACGGCGGCGCGGTGCGGCCGCTGGGTGCGCTCGCGTCCGTTGACAAGGCGAGGATGACGCGCGCCACGCTGCCGGAGGCGGTCACGTTCGATGCGCCGCGCACCGTGCGCCTGCGCCTGCGGGGGACGGTGGCGTCGACGGGGACGACGACGTCCTGCGCGATCCTGGACGAGCTGGAGTTTGTCCGCCAGGACGCGGGCGGCGAACTCGTGACGAACGGGACGTTCGCGAACACCTCCGCCTGGACGCTGCGCAGCAATCTCGACACCTCGACCACGGTCTTCTCGAATAGCACCGCGAAGAGCAGGGCCTACATCTCCGATCCGTGCCGGTTGGTCGGGCCGTCGGGCGGCGCGCAGCAGGCCTACGGCAACACCTACGGCGTGAGCCGGCTCGCGCTCGACATCTGCCAGTGCGGCTCGGCCGAGCAGGCGCTCGCGTTCCCGGCGGCGGGGACGTACCGTCTCGCGTTCTCGGCCCGGTCGCGCCTCTGGATCTACGAGAACGCGCCGCCGAGCCGGAACTACGGCGGCAACCAGGCGCTGTTCTACCTCGTGGACGCGCAGGGCGCGACGAACGAGATCTTCCGCACGCCGTCGCTCTACGCCTCGAACTTCGTCTTCCGCAGCACGCTCTTCAACGTCCCTGCCGCCGGCACGTACACGTTCGGCATCCGGGGGCTGAACGGCCTGCCGCTCCCCAACGGCACGACGTTGCAGGTGGGCGCGAATCCGTCCGACACGGAGTTCTTCATCGACCAGGTGAGCGTGAGGCCCGCGCCGGACGCGCCGCTTGAGATCGACGACGCGCTCATGCTCGACCTCCGGAACGCGGCGAGGTTGTGCCTCGACTTCACGGGGACGAACGAGGTCGAGCGGCTGCGCCTCGGCGGCGTCCCCGTCGCGGGGTACGTCGATGCGTCGCATCCCTCGGGCCTCGTGTGCGGCACGGGCTGCCTCTATGTCCGCCCGAAGGGGACGGTCCTGCTGCTGCGCTAGCCGTCCGGCGGCGCGCAGGGACCCGACGGGAAAGAGAGCCATAACATGAAAGGAACAGCCTCGATGACAGCCGAACACGCGCATCTGCGCACGCCGCGCGCGGGACGTCCGCTCGCTTCGTTCCTCCTTGCCGCCGCGTCCTGCGCGGCCTTCGGCGGGACCGTCTATGCGCCGGAGGACGCGCCGCGCGACGTGCGCTTCGCGAACCCGCCCGCCGCTTCCCGCATCCTCCCGATCCAGCACGGGCAGCCGAACGAGCCTGCGAAGGTCGACGCCGTCCTCGCCGATCTCGTGGCCGACGGCTTCGGCGGCTTCGCGGGCAACGTGAACTTCGACGGCTACCTCGACGTGCCCGCCGACTGGGCGGCCTTCCGCCACAAGGTCGAGGCGGCCCATGCGCGCGGCCTCGCCGTCTGGCTCTACGACGAGAAGGGCTATCCCAGCGGCACGGCGGGGGGCAAGACGCTCGAAGGACACCCCGAGTGGCAGGCGCGCGCCTACCTCGTCGCCGTGACGAACACGCCCGCCGGCTCCTCGGCCCTGCCGCCGCCGCCGCCCGGCCGGCCTGTCGCGACGCTGCGCCGCCCGTCGGCGGACGGGACGGGCGAGACGGTCTATGTCGTCACCGACGACTTTATCCGCGAGGGCACGCACATCTCCCTCTCGGTGAGCCCCTACAAGTACGCCTACCCGAACCTCCTCATGGCCGAGCCGACGGCGCGGTTCATCGCGCTCACGCACGACGCCTACAGGCGGGAGCTGGGGCCCGCGCTTGCGCACATCGCCTCCACCTTCACGGACGAGCCCTCGCTCATGACGATGTGGATGCGCCCGATGCCCTACCTCTGTCTGCCCGTGAGCGACGAGCTTCTCGCGGCGTGGAAGCGGGAGACGGGCCGCCCGCTCGCGGAGGACGTGCCCGCGCTCGTCCACGGCGCGTCCGAGGGCGCCGTCGCGGCGACGCGCCACCGGTTCTGGTCGATGGTCGGCGACCGCGTGGCGAAGAACTATACGGGGCAGCTCACGAAGTGGGCGGACGCGAACGGCATCGCAAGCGGCGGGCACCTCCTCGCCGAGGAGGGCCTCGTCGCCCACGTGCCCCTCTACGGCGACTTCTTCAAGGTCCTGCGCGGCCTCTCTGCGCCGAGCTGCGACATGCTCCAGAGCGTGCCCGCCCAGGTGACGTGGCTCACGCCGCTCCTCGTCGGAAGCGCGGGCGCGCTCAACGGGTCGCGCTACGTGATGAGCGAGGCGAGCGACTACGGCCAGCGCCATCGCAAGCCGGGCGACACGCGCCCCGTCTACCAGGTGAGCGCGCGGGAGGTCGTCGGTTCGCTCAACCGCCAGATCTGGGGCGGCGTGAACACGTTCACGAGCTACTACCGCTGGAGGCCGTTCTCCCGCGCCGCGCGCGTCGCGATCAACGAGGAGGTCGGCCGCACGCTCACGTTCCTGCGCGAGGGGCACGCGGCGGCGGACATCGCGCTCCTCTACCCGGCGGATTCGCTCATGGTCGGCTTCGAGCCCCAGCGGCACGGCGGGGGCGGCGCGGCGGCGCGGTACACGGCGAATCTGGTCAACGCCGCCGGGCGCGCGCTGTTCGCGGCGAATCGCTCCTTCCTCTTCGTGGACGCGGAGACGCTTGAGCGGGCGGAGGTGCGGAACGGCCTGCTCGCGAAGGGCGACCTGCGCTGGCGCACGGTTCTCCTGCCGGGCGTCTCCACGCTCCCCGTCGGCGCGGCGCGGAAGTTGGAGGCGTTCAGGAAGGCGGGCGGCCTCGTCCTCGCGCTCGGCGCACGCCCCCGCAACTCCCGCACGGCCTTCCCCGATGCGGAGGTCGCGCGCCTCGCGGCGAACTGGACGTTCCTCGACGACGCCCGCACGGTCCTCCTCGCGGACGTCCTCGACGCCCGCCACGAGCCCGCGCTGCGGCGCGTCGCCGGGCCGGAGGACGTGCTCCGCACGGCCCATCGGCGCACGGCCTCGGGCGACGTCTTCTTCGTCCTGAACGATTCGCCCGACGCCTGGAGCGGCGCGGTGCGCCTCGCGGGCGGCGTCGCGGCGCGCATCTGGAACCCGCGCGTCGGGCGCGCGACGTCGGGCGCGGGCGACCTCGCGCTCGACCTGCCGCCCTACGGGGGCGTCGTCCTCACGACGGAGACGCCCGTCGACGGCCGTCTGGACCCGGCCGCCGCCGCGCCGTTCGAGCCCGTCCTCGCGCCGCTCGCCGCGCCCGCGCCGCGCCTTGAGCTGGGGAAGGGGACGTTCGTCGACGGCTCGTTTTCGGAGGCCGCGGACGGCTGGCGGCGCGTCGAGACGACGCTCACGAAGGGCGGCGTCGATACGTTCGCGTTCCTCAACTTCGTCTACGGCGCGCCGCCGCTCCCCCGGACGGCCAAGGGCGTCTCCTTCTCGGTGCGCGTCCCCGCGTCGACGGGGGGGCAGGCCACGTGCGGCGTCTTCCTCAGGACGCGGGACGGCGCCAACTGGTATGCCCGGGGGCTCGCCTCCCTCTCCGAGAAGGGCGCATGCGAGGTGACGTGCGCGTTTGCGGACTTCTCCCCGCACCACGTCCCTGCGAGCGCGAAGCCCGCGCGCCTGCGCGCCGAGGACATCGTGCGCATCAGCTTCGGCTACGGCGGCTACTTCGGGAAGGAGGGCGAGCGCGTCGTCTTCGAGGTGCGCGGCCCCCGCGCCTTCCTCCTCGCGCGCCCCGGCGCCTGAACTGTGCTATACTATCCGCCGCCATGTCAGACATCCGCGTTCGCTTCGCCCCGTCGCCGACGGGCAAGGTCCATATCGGCAACATCCGTGCCGCCATCTACAACTGGCTCTACGCCCGCCACACGGGCGGCAAATTCCTGCTGCGCATTGAGGATACCGACCTCGAACGCTCGACGCCCGAGGCGATCCAGGCGCTGCTGGCGTGCATGGAATGGCTGGGGCTCGACTACGACGAGCCCGCCGTGTACCAGACGAAGAACCTCGCCCGCCACCTCGCGTGCGTGCAGCAGCTCCTCGCCTCCGGCCGTGCCTACGAATGCGAGCGCACGAGCCGCGACGGCAAGACGGGCAAGGTCGTCATGTTCCGGATGCCGAAGGAGGGCGTCCTCGCGTACGACGACCTCGTGAAGGGGCACATGGAGAAGAAGGCCGAGGACGTGCAGGACTTCGCGATCGTCCGTTCCGACGGCTCGCCGATCTTCCACCTCGCGAACGTCGTGGATGACATCGACCAGGGCATTACGCACGTCATTCGCGGCGACGACCACGTGGAGAACACCTTCAAGCACATCGAGCTCTTCAAGGCGCTCGGCGCGCAGCCGCCGAAGTACGGCCACCTCTCGATGATCGTGAACGCCCAGGGCAAGCCCTACTCGAAGCGCGACGGCGCGGCGTTCGTGGGCGAGTTCCGCGCGAACGGCTACCTCCCGGAGGCGCTCTTCAACTACCTCCTCCTCCTCGGGTGGAACCCGGGCGACGACCGTGAGGTGCTGACGCGCGAGGAGATGATCCAGCTGTTCGACGTCGAGAAGGTCCACGTCACGGCGGCGAAGTTCGACATCAAGAAACTCCAGTGGATGAACGGCGAGTACATCCGCCGCGCGCCGAAGGAGACGTACCGCGCCGAGCTGCTGAAGCGCGTCGCGGCGGCGGGGCTTGCGGTGCCCGAGGGCTTCAACCTCGACCTGCTCGTCGAGCAGCTGCAGATCCGCACGAAGTTCTGGAGCGACATCCCCGGCAACTGCGCCTACTTCTTCACGGACGACTATCCGTTCGACGAGAAGGCCGTCGAAAAGCGCCTGAAGAAGGAGGGCGTGAAGGATCTTCTCCTCGATCTTGCCAACCGCTTCGAGGTGCTGGAGCCGTTCACGGCCGCCGCCGGCGAGGCGATGGTGAGGGATCTCGCGCAGGGGCAGGGCATGGGCCCGTGGGTCCACCCCGTCCGCGTGGCCGTCTCGGGGCGCGGCGAGGGCATCGGGCTTTTCGAGGCGTGCGAGCTTCTCGGGCGGGAAAAGACGGTTGCCCGCTTGCGCCGCGCCGCCAATATGGTATAATAACCCGCTCGTATGGGACAGATAGAAGAATCTTCCGAGCTCACGCTCGACTTCACGAAGCTGGAGAAGGTCGGCCGGCAGGTCGCCGACACGCGCGCGGCCGGCACGGCGGCGTGCGATCCGGGCGTCATCCCGGTCGCGGTGCAGAACGCCGACACGAAGGAGGTCATTCTCGTTGCGTACACGAACGAGTATGCGATGAAGGAGTCCTTCGCGAAGCGCAAGCTCATCCTCTGGTCCACGAGCCGCAACACGCTCTGGTTCAAGGGCGAGACGAGCGGCGAGACGTTCGACCTCCTGGAGGCGTATGTCAACTGCGAGCAGAATTCGCTCCTCTACGTCGTGCGTCCGTGCCGGGGCGGCATCTGCCACACGAAGAACAAGGCGGGCGCGCCGCGCAACTGCTACTATCGGAAGATCGACTTCGAGACGCGGAAGCTGACGTTTGTCGACCCCTGAGCGAAGTGATTTCGGCGCGCGGCCCGTCGCCGCCGCCGGAGATGAAAAGAAAAGGTAGAAGAACATGAGCATCTTGATCGGGTTCCTGTATGTCGTCGAAGTCGTCGTGTGCCTGCTGCTCGCGCTTGTCGTGATGCTGCAGAAGCCGAAGGAGGGCGGCCTGGGCGGCCTCGCCGGCGGCATGGGCGAGGCGGTGTTCGGCGCGAATGCCGGCAACGTCCTCATCAAGGTGACGGCCTGGCTGGGCGCAATCTTCCTCGTCAACACGCTCGCGCTCGCGCGCTTCACCTCCAAGAGCGATCCTCACGCGGGTTCCGTGATGGCGGGCGAGCAGGCTCCGGCCCAGAAGGAGGCGCAGCAGCCGCTGCGCCTTGACCCTGAAGCGCTCAAGCAGACGCTCCCCGCTCCCGAGAAGCCGGTGGCGCCCGCACCCGCCGAGAAGCCGCCCGCACCCGCCGAGAAACCGGCGCCCGCGCCCGCCGAAAAGCCGGCGGCGCCCGCCGCGAAGTGAAGCGACGGAGAAGGTGTTCCGGCATGAGGAGGACGAAGCCCGCGCCATCGTTGGCCGGGCTTCGTTTCGTTTCGCGCCTTCGCCGCGCCGGGCATGCCCCCCTCATGGGCGCGAATTGTGCTAAACTACGGACGAGGCCCAACGGACACGTCTGGCAGAAGGGACTCTTGTGGAGATGAACAGGAAAAGAGAACATTCGAGGCGCGGGCAGGCGCCCCGCGCGGCGGGGACGATGACGGGCGAGCTGCACATGGCGCGCAGCGGCGCGGGCTTCCTCGTCGACCCGGAGACGAACGAGGCGACGTGGATCGAGCGCGAAGACCTCGGCACGGCCCTCGTGGGCGACACGGTGACGATTGCGCTCAAGCCGCAGGGGGCGGGCCGCAGGCGGAAGGGCCCGGCGGGCGACGCGGGCAAGAAGGGGCCGGAGGGGCGCATCCTGCGGATCGACGCGCGCGCGCCGCGCTCGATCGTGGGCACGGTCGCCTCGCTGGGGCGCTTCACGCGCGTGCAGCCGCTCTCGCCGGCCTTCCGCCAGGAGTTCATCGTGCCGGACGCGCACGGCGCGCGGCTGAACGACCGCGTCGTGATGCGCTTCGTGCGCTGGGAGAACCCGCGCCTCGCCCCCGAGGGCGAGATCACGGACGTGATCGGCCCGGCGGACGACCCCTCCCTCGACACGCTCGCCGTCATGAAGCAGTTCGACCTGCCCGAATCCTTCCCGCCGAAGGTCGTCGCCGAGGCGGAGCGCGTGGGCGTGCTGCCGAAGGCGCGCGGCCGCGTCCCGGCCGGGCGGCTCGACCTGCGGAAGACGTTCATCTTCACGTGCGACCCCGAGTCGGCGCGCGACTACGACGACGCGCTCTCCCTTGAGACGGACAAGGCGGGCAACCGCGTCCTCGGTGTCCACATCGCGGACGTCTCGCACTTCGTCACGCCCGGCAGCGCGCTCGACCGCGAGGCGTACCGGCGCTCGACCTCGGTCTACCTCGTCGACAAGGTCGTGCCGATGCTGCCCGAACAGCTCTCGAACGGCGTCTGCTCGCTCGTCCCCGGCGAGGACCGCCTCGCCTTCTCCGCCTTCCTCACCTTCGACGCGAAGGGCGCCTACATCGCGCGCGCGTTCGCGAAGTCCGTCATCCGCTCCAAGGCGCGCTTCACCTACGAGCAGGTGATGGCGGAGCTGAAGGGCGAGAAGGTTTCGGGGCCGAAGCTGAAACCGGCGGAGCGGAAGGTCGTCCACGCCATCCACGAACTTGCGCAGCAGCTGCGGAAGAACCGCTTCGCGGCGGGCGCGCTCGACATGGAGGTGCCCGAGGCCGAGATCCAGGTCGACGCGCACGGGATGATGACCGGCATCGCGGTGCGGCCCTACGACGAATCGCACCAGCTGGTCGAGGAGTGCATGGTGGCGGCGAACGAGGCCGTCGCGAAGGAACTCTGGACGCGCGGCGTGAAGATCCTCGCGCGCCTCCACGAGGCGCCGGACCCCGAGAAGCTGGAGGACCTGCGCGCGAACCTCGCGAAGCTCGGCATCGCCTGCGGCGACCTCTCCAACCAGAAGAACCTCGCGAAGTTCCTGAAGAAGATCAAGGGCTCGCCGCTTGAAGGCGTCCTCTCGGTGATGGTGCTGCGCGCGATGAAGCGGGCGCTCTACTCGGCGAAGGCGATCGGGCACTTCGGCCTCGCGAAGAAGTACTATGCCCATTTCACGAGCCCGATCCGGCGCTACCCGGACCTTGTGCTGCACCGCCAGCTGGCGTCCTGGATCGCGGGCAAGGGCGGGCGCCTCGACCTCGGCTGGCTCAACGCGGCGGCGCTCCACTGTTCGGAGCGCGAGCAGAATGCGGACGATGCCGAGCGTGCGCTCGACGAGATCAAGAAGTACCGCTACCTGCAGATGGTGCTGGAACGGGGCGGCGCGGAGAACGCCTTCGACGCCGTCGTCTCCAAGTGTACGCGCTACGGCGTCTTCGTGGACCTGCCCGCGCTTGCGGTGGGCGGCATGGTCCACGTCTCGCGTCTCTCCAACGCCTACCTGCGGTGGGACGACGTGCGCGAGGAACTCGTGGGCGGCGGAAAGACCTGGGGCGTCGGCGCGCGCCTGAAGGTGCGCGTCGAGAAGGTGGACTTCGACCGGCGGCTGGTTGACTTCGTGCCCGTCCCCGTTCGCCGCGCCCCGTCGGCGCGGGGCGCGGGCGAGGGGAAGCGACAACACGAAGGGAAGACAGGAGGGAACCGCGATGACGAGAAAGGGCATTCTTCTGGCCGCGCTGGCGGTCGCAGGCGCGGCACTCGCCGCTCCTGACGCCGCCTACGACATCGGGGCGGACCTTGCGGAGGAGGCGTTCTGGAAGTCGGATCCGGTCCTGTTCGTGAAACGGCACGAGGGACAGGGCTTCCAGTTCACGTCCGGCAGCCGCGATGGCGCGGACACGCGGCTCGACGGGGCCGTCGTCTACCACGGCATCCCCGTCTACGAGACGAAGGTCGCCTTTGGGGAGGCGGGGGGCATCGCGCGCGTGGAGCTCATGCTCTTCGCGACGGCCGGCACCGAGCGCGAGGTGGTCGTGGAGACGCCGGACGGGCACCGTCTGCGCCGCCGGGTGCGTACGGACAAGACGATCACGCGCGATGCGTTCTTCCAGCTCGTCAGGGACGTGCGCGCGCGGCTGACGCCCGCCGGCGCGAAGCCGCCTGTGGCGGAAACGGAGCGCGTCGCGAAGGAGAACGCGCGGCAGAAGTTCCAGACGTGGCCGAAGACCGCGATCCCAACGGTCGCGCGCCTCACGTGGAGCTACGTGCAGGAGGGGAAGAGAAAGGATACGTTCGAGCCGGGGTTCGTGCGCCTGGCGGTGGACGGCCCGGAGCGGCTCGCGTCCGGCGGGCGGCGGACCGAGGCCGGCGCGGCGAAGGGCGCGAAGAAGATTGCCGACAACGTCGTCCGTGACCCGCGCGGCGACGTCTTCATCGACAACGTGCCAATGGTGGATCAGGGGCAGAAGGGGTACTGCGCCGTCGCGGCGTCCGAGCGCGTGCTGCGCTACTACGGCGTGGACGTGGACGAGCACGAGATCGCGCAGGCCGCCGGCACATCCGCCGAGGAGGGCACGTCCACGCGCGGCATGAAGGATTCCGTGCAGGCGATCGGACGGAAGTACAAGCTCGCCACCGTCGTTACCTACGGCGACTTCGAGAAGCCCGCCGGCGAGCGCATCGCGGGGCTCGTGAAGGAGGTGGCGAACTACAACAAGGCCGCGAAGAAGCTCAGGAAGAAGGAGATCGCCGAGGACGTCTACATCCGCCGCGAGGGGAACATGGTCTACTACAGCTACCGCGACGTCGACGCGGCGATGGACCCCGAGGTGCTGCGCGACATGAAGGTGAACGGCGCGCAGCGGTCGAAGTTCACGCGCTTCATGAAGGACGTCCGCGACCAGGTGAACAAGGGCATCCCGCTCTTCTGGGGCGTCACGCTCGGCACCTACCCCGAGCCGGACATCCCCCAGGCCCGGGGCGGGCACATCCGCCTCATCATCGGCTACAACGACAGGAAGAAGGAGATCCTCTACACGGATACCTGGGGCGCCGGCCACGAGCTCAAGCGCATGCCCGCCGAGTGGGCGTGGACGATCTCCCACTGCCTCCTCTACATGAAACCGCTTCGCTAGGAAAGAACATGGAACTCGCCCTCCTCGTCAACCAGTTCAACGTCAAGGGACGCCTCGTCACGATCGTCCCCTTCGGAAACGGCAACATCAACGACACGTTCCTCGCCGTCTTCCGCAACACCTTCACCGAGACGCAGGTGATCCTCCAGCGCATGAACCGCTCCGTGTTCACGCAGCCCGAGGCGATCATGCGGAACATGCACAACATCACGCTCCATTGCCACGAGAAGCTGGAGGCGGACGCGAAGACGGACCGCGACGACCGCGTCTGGCAGATGCCGCGCATCGTCAAGACGAAGGAGGGCGCGGACTTCGCGATGGACGAGGCGGGCGGCGTGTGGCGCGTCATCACGCGCGTCCTCTCCGCCCACGCCTTCGACATGGCCCAGAGCCCCGAGCATGCGCTTGAATGCGGCGCGGCGCTCGGACACTTCCACTACCTCGTCTCCGACATGGACCCCGCAGCCATCCAGGACCCCCTCCCGGGCTTCCATGTCACGAGCGGCTACCTCGCCCAGTACGACGCCACCCTCGCCTCGGACGCCGCCCGCGCCCTCCTCAACGCCTCGATGGAGGCGCGACGCCTCGCGAAGTTCATCGAGGAGCGTCGCGCCTTCGCCGTCTCCCTCGAACGCGCCGAGGCGCGCGGCGAGCTGAAGAAGCGCATGTTCCACGGCGACCCGAAGGTGAACAACATCATGATCGACGACTTCACCGGCAAGGGTACGGCGATGATCGATCTCGACACCGTCTCGCCCGGCCTCATGCACGTGGACGTGGGCGACGCCGTGCGCTCGATCTGCAACCCCGCCGGCGAGGAGGAACTGAACCTCGGCAAGGTCACGTTCGACGAAGATCTCTTCCTCGCGTTCATGAAGGGCTACCTGAAGGAGGCCGGCTCGTTCATGACCGACGCCGAGCGCGCCTACCTCTACGACGCGATCCGTCTGCTGCCGTTCGAGCTGGGCCTCCGCTTCTTCCAGGACTACCTCGCCGGAGACAGGTATTTCAAGGTGCGCCAGCCGGGTCAGAACCTCAACCGCGCCCGCGTGCAGTTCCGCCTCTGCGAGGCGATCGAGGCCCGTGAGCGCTCCATCCGCGAAACGCTCGCCCGGCTGTAGCCGGTGGGGGCGAGGCAAAAAAGAGAAGGCCCGGCCGCTGCGGCCGGGTCTTCTCGCATAGGCGCGTATGCGCGCTTCGATTACCAGCGGGTGTCGCCACGGTCGCCGCGGTCGCGGCGCGGACCGCCGAAACCGCCGCGCCGCTCGGTGCGCGGCTTAGGCTGCGACTCGTTCACGCGAATCGGGCGCCCGTCGAGCGGCTGGCCGTTGAGGGCGTCGATCGCCGCCTGGGCCTGGGCGCGGTCGGGCATTTCGACAAAGCCGAAGCCCTTGGAGCGGCCGGTCATGCGATCGGTCACCACGCGCGCGGAGGTAACTTCGCCATACGCCGCGAAAGCGGCCTTGAGTCCGTCGTCAGTCGTCGCATAAGCGAGGTTACCAACGTAGATATCCATCTTTTGCATCCTTCTTGATCACTTCAACGAATCGTGCCTCGGCACACGCCTTGGACGAGTTGTGCTGGATAGTCTAACACGTCTTTTTTGCCCTCGTCAAGGGGGAATCTTTTTGGTTTAATATAGCGCACATGAACACGTTGGAAACTCGCGCGCGCTTCGAGGCGGCCAGGCAGCTGCTCGCCCAGTCGAAGCGCATCCTCATTTCCGGGCATCTCAGCCCGGACGGCGATTCGCTCGGCTCGATGATCGCCCTCGCCCGCCTCCTGCGCGCCGCAGGGCACGACGCCGTCGGGGCGGCCGACGTGCGCGCGCTCGGCAAGCCCGGCTTCCTCGAAGGCGTCGCCGACCTCGTGCCGCTGCGCAAGCTGCGCCGCCGCAAGTTCGACCTCTTCGTCTACGTCGACGCGGCCGCGCCCGCGCGCCTGCCCCCGGAGGTGCGCCCCTTCGCCGAGAAGCTGCCGACGCTCGTCTTCGACCACCATGCGACGAGCGAGGAGGCGACGGGCGCCGTCTCCATCATCGATCCGTCGGCCGCCGCCGCGGGCGAGCTCGTCTGGCGCTTCGCGAAGTGGATGGAGTGGCCCATCGATGCTGCCGTCGCCGAGGCGCTCTGGGTCGCGCTCGTCACGGACACCGGGCGTTTCGCCTACGACTCCACCTCGCCCGCTACGCTCCGCACGGCCTGCGACCTCCTGAAGCACGGCGTGCGGACGGCCTTCGTCAACGACACGCTCTACTGCTCCTTCAACACGCGCGCGATGGAACTTAAGCGCCGCGCCTGGCGCTCCCTCCACATCTGGAAGAACCGCAAGGTCGCGGAGGTCACGCTCACGCGCGACGACTTTCGCGAGGTGCGCGGCTCCAAGGCGGACGCCGAGGACGTCATCGAGATCCCCCGCCAGGTCGCCCGCAACGAGATCGCCCTCTTCTTCTACCAGATTCCCGACCGTACGCACGAAACGCGTGTCTCCGTCCGTACGCGCGGCGCCTGGGACGCGACGGCGCTCGCGACGCGCTTCGGCGGCGGCGGGCACCGCCGCGCCGCCGGCTGCACGATCAAGGGCGGCATGGCCGTCGCGAAGCGCCAGATGCGCAAGGCGGTCAAGGAACTGCTCAAAGGGTGACCCGCATGGCGTCCCGCAAGGTCCTCATCCTCACCGACGGAAAGGCCGGGCACGAAAACCAGTCGAAGGCGTTTGCGCGCGCGCTGGGGTGCGCGTTCGACCTCGTCGACGTCCGCTTCAGAAGCGCGGGGTGCAAGGCGCTCTCGTACCTCTTCGACCGCCTCGGCCTCCTCACGGCGCGCCTCTTCACGACGGGGACGCCCGTGGCGGGCCCCTATGCGGCCGTCCTCGGCACGGGCTCGGGCACGTTCTACGCCGCGAAGACGCTCGCACGCCGCCTCGGGGCGAAATGCGGCGTCGTCCTCTATCCGCGCGGCTACCGCATCGCGACGTTCGACTGCGTGCTCGCGCCCGCCTTCGACCGCCCGCCCGCCGCGCCGAACGTCGTCGTCGTCCCCGCCAACCTCGTCGCGAACGACGCGGCCTTCTACGCGGCGGGGACGGCGGCGTTCCGCGCGCGCCACCCCCGACCGGCCGTAGGCGCGCGCCCCGCCGTCGCCGTCATCGTCGGCGGGCCGAACGCCTGCTCCACGATGACGGCCGGCTGGATGCGCCGGGAACTCGCGCGCGTCTTCGCCGAGCAGGGCCATCCCGCCTTCCGCCCCGCCGCCCTCGACGCACCCGTCCCCGAGTTCTGGGTCACGACGTCGCGCCGCACGCCGCCGGAGGTCGAGGCCGTCGTGAAGGAGTTCCCCTTCGACTACCGCCTCCTCTACTCGGAAGACCACTTCAACCCGATCCCCGCGTTCGTCTCGCTCGCGCGGACGCTCTACGTGACGGCCGAGTCGACGGGGATGCTCTCGGAGGCCTGCACGTTCGGCTCGGCCGAGGTGCGTGTGCTCGACAACCTCAAGCCCGGGCCGCACAAGTTTCGCCGCTTCGCCGAATCCTGCGCGGCCTTCGGTGCGAAGAAGATCGACCTCTCCGCGCCCGTTGCCGCCGCCAAGGCCCTGCTGGGCCTGGCCGATTGAGCCCCGGGCCGCCGCCTCATCTTCCCGCTGTCCGGCTCTTCCGGTAGTCGCGCGGGGAGAGGCCGGTCGCCGCGCGGAAGACGGACGAGAGGTAGGCGGGGGACGAGAAGCCCGCGCGGCGGGCGATTTCGGCGATGGGGCCGTCCGGGCTTTCGAGAAGGCGGCGGGCCTCGTCGAGGCGCATGCGCGCCAGCTCCTTCTGGACGGAGGAGCGGAGGTCGGCCGCGAAGGCGCGGTCGAGGCGCGTGCGGGAGACGGCGAGCGCGCGGGCGATCTCGTTGGAGCCGAAGGACGCCGCGAGGTGGGCGCGCATGTAGGCGAGGGCCTGGCGCACAAGCGGATCGCGCGCGGCCACCATGTCCGTCGAGGCGCGCGAAACGACGCCGCGCGGGCGGATGAGGACAAGGTCGGGGATTGCCTTTGACGGTCGGTCGGACGCCGACATGATGCGCGCCAGGAGCGCGGCGCCGACGGCCCCGGTTCGCCCGATGTCGTGGTCGACGGAGGTGAGGGGGACGGTCTGGTTCTCGCAGACCAGTTCGTCGTTGCCGATGCCGACGATGGCCACCTCCTCGGGGACCTTGAGGCGGACGGATTCCGCTGCGGCGAGTACACGCTGCGCGTCCGCGTCGTCGTAGGCGAGGACGGCGAGCGGTCTGGGGGCGCGCGCGAGCAGCCCGCCGAGATGGCGTGTGAAGAGGCGCCAGTCATCGAATTCGCGCGCGCCCATCGATTCGGACAGGATCCAGCAGGGCGGCATGTTGCCGGTCGCCGCGCGCCAGGCGACCGCGAACCCCTCGGCGCGGAGCGCGTGCGAATGGCTCCAGGTGGTGGAGACCCAGGCGGCGTGCGTGAAATGGCGGGCGAGCAGATGCTCGGCGGCGAGGCGTCCGCACGCACGGTGGTCCGCGCAGACGCGCGGCACCTTCACCTCGGGATGGTCGATGGTGAGGTCCACCACGGGGACGTGTCGTCGGCGCAGGCCCGCCACGAAGGAGGCCATGCCTTCGCCGCGCACGGTCACGAGCGCGCCGTCGCCGGTCCAGCCGACCGGGAGGCGGGAGAGCCGGTCTGCGAACGTCAAGTGCCAGCCCTGCCTTCGGGCGAAGCGGGCGATGGCCGACATGCGGACATGCGAGGCGGGGCGGACAAGGACGAGGACAGTTCGTGCGTTCATGCAGGGGAGTTTACCACGGATGACGCGATCTTGAAAGTTCATTTGAATATTTATAACTTTTCGCTGTTGTCTGCGCGGATGGGCGCGTGCTAGAATCTGCGTGCTGCGGGGAACGTCGCCGTGACGTCCGCGAGTAGCATTCACTATCGGAATGGGGGTTGTCATGAGGAAGATGCTTTCTTTGGCCTGTCTCATCTTGGCGTGTTCGCCGGCTCTGCGCGCGGCGGACGTGGTGGAGGTGACGGTGCCCGGGGCGGAGGCGGCGCGGTACGCGACGATTGAGGCCGCGCTCGGCGCCTGTTCGGGCGGCGAGACGCTGACGCTGCTCGACGATGTCACGGTCCCGGGAAAGCTGGAGATCTCGAAATCCGTTGCCGTCGATCTCGCGGGCCATGTGCTGAAGAACAACAAGGGATGGTTCATTTGTCCGACGAAGGAGGCCGGCACGTTGTCCTTCCGCAACGGCACGATTACGTCGGGGGACTGCTGCTTTGCGTTCGGGGACGGGGCCTACACGGTCAGCGTCTCAAATGTCGTCTTTAACGGGAACACCGTTCTCTATGCATACCGGGACGGTAGTACGTTGGAATTTCAGGACGATTGCCGTGCGCAGATGCGGATTCGTTTTGTGACGTTTGCGTCGAGCCGTGTCAGGAGCCGCTGCATCTTTCGTGGGGGCGTGGTCGTCGGCAAGATCTATGACGATCAGATGTCCCTGGGCAATCTGCTCACTGTCTACGGCGGAAGTTTTGACCAGGATCCCACCGCCGTGTTGGCACCAGGGTATGTGGTGGAGGAGGGGACACATGAGGTTCAGGGCGTGACCTGTTCCTATCGTGTCCGTGCGGCGAACGACGACGAGCGGGGCGTCGCGACCGTGACGTGTGTGGACGGCGTCGTGCGTGGCTGCGCGGCGCTGGACATGGCGTTGGCGTCGTGCGTGCCGGGCGGCACCGTCACCTTGCTGGAGGACTGCACGGCGGCGTTCCCGATTGCCCTGGACAAGGCGATGACCCTAGATCTGAACGGCCACGCCCTCTCCCGTTCGCAGGGCGGGGCTCTCTTTGCGCCGCCAACGGGCGCGGTGGGGATGACGGTGAGGAATGGGCGGTGCGAAGCCGCCGACGTGCTGCTTGCGGCGGAAGCCGGAACGGTTGCCGGCACGACGACGTTCGCGGACTGCACGTTGAAGGCACCGGCCCTGTTCCGGGGACGATACCTCGATGTCGCGCTGGTGGACAGCCGTGCGGAGACCTCCTTTTTCTTCGCGGCGGGAAGTGAGGGGACGGTTGCGGTCTCGGATGGCGCCTATGTGGTGGAGGAGGCGCGGTATGCCGGGCGTGCGGTCGCTGCGCGGATTGCCGCGACGGGCGGACGGTTCAACTTCGACGTGTCGGACGGTCTGCCGGACGGCTATGCGCAGATCTGCGAAGGCGCCGTGGTCGAGGGCCTTGCCTGCCGCTACGCGGTCTACCCTGAAGAGGAGGCGAACGTCCGGCAACCGCATGCGGCCCTCGTCCTCTCCGCCGACGGCTCCACGACGAACAGTTTCGATACGGTTGCCGCGGCCATCGCCGCCTGTCCGGACGGCGGGCGCGTGAAGATGCTGAAGTCCAGCACCGTGGACGCCGCCCGGCTGGAGATACCGCGCAGCATGACGCTTGACCTGAACGGCCTCACGCTCGTCAATACGAAGGGGGACTTCCTCATGATTCCCGCGGGCGTGACGCTGGAGGTGGACGGCGGAGGCGGGCTCCTCCAGGGATCGGGTTCGGTCTTCCACATGAGCGGCAACGCATCGAAGGTCGTGAACGTGACGAACTGCACGCTGAAGGGGCACTGCACGCTGTACGGCAGCGCGTCGGCGGTCGTCAATCTCCAGGCGGAAACGTCCGTCCAGACGGCCCTCTTTGCGAGCGGGAACGGTTCCGCCACGCTGAATGTGCGGGGCGGCCACCATGCGTTCACCACCTCCTGGCGAGACCAGAACCAAACGGACCCGAACCAGGGAACGCGCATCCACCTCTTCAGCGGACACTTTGAGAAGAACCCGCTGGAGACGGCGCTGGTCCATCCGCCGGCCCTTGCCGAGGGTACGACGGCATTCTACGAAGAGGGGCATGCCTTTCGCGGCCTTGCCATGCCCTATGCGGTGCATCCCGATGCCGAGACGGCGACGTGGACGCGCGAGGCCGCCTACGCGGGCCTCGTCCATACGAACGTCAATGCGGCGCTCCGCGTCGCGGGTGCTTCCGGCGGCACGGTGAAGCTGCTGTCGGACATCGCCCGCGAGGTGGACATCGCGGGTGGGGAGGTCACGCTCGACTTTGACGGACACCGGATCGTCGGGCGCGCGGGGGCCGTCGGCGCGTGCGGCCTCCGCCTTGCAGGGGCGAACGCGGCGTGCTTGCTTGACGGGGCTTCCGTTTCGACGGCCTATCTGGTGAACTGGGAAGCAGGGGGGACGGGGGCGTCGCTTGTGGTCACGGGCGACGGCACGAACACATGCAAAGGCATCCTCTTCCCGGGCGCGGCGATTCCCGAGACGGGGCGTCTTGAAATTCGCGGCGGACGGTGGGTCGTCGATCCGTCCGCCTATGTGCCGGACGCCCACCTCGTGCTTCATCGCGCGGGCGCCGTCCCATGCCCGTGGCGCGTGCGGGACGGGGCGAAGCTGCTTGCCGAGGGCTGGACGTTCGACCTGGACGATCCGCTTCTGGGGGCGGGCGGCGTCGGCACGATGGCGGCGGGGACGGTGGAGGTCTCGCTGACGGGAACCGTCCCCGTGCGCAAGACCCTGCTGGCAGACCTTTCCGGGGTTTCGGTGTCGGGGGGCGCGCTGCGGTTCGTTCCGTCGCCCGTGCTTTCGCGCACGGTGAGGGTCGTCTACGAAAACGGCCGCCTTTTCGCCTGGCAGGCCAAGGGCACGCTCCTTGTCATCCGCTGAGGCCCGTCTGCCTTATCATGGCTCCCAGCATATTGGAGCCACCCGGTGTCCCGGCGTACAACGTGCCCGCGCCGCCTTGGGCCGTGGCGTCCGCATGGGCCGTGGCGTCCGCATGGGTCGTGGCGTCCGCATGGGCCGTGGCGTCCGCATGGGCCGTGGCGTCCGCATGGGTCGTGGCGTCCGCATAGGCCGTGGCGTCCGCTACCCGATGCGCCGGAAGAGCCGGGCGCGCCACGTTCCCGCCGTGCCGGGCGTGACGTCGCGGGCGTAGCGCGCGCGCCAGGAGGCGAGCATCGTCGCCTCCTCCACGCGCTGCGGGTCCAAGAGCGCGTCAATTCTCCCCACGACGCGCGTCACGACGTCCGGTACGCCCGCCATCGCCTCCAGGTAGACGCCCCGCGCCCTTAAGATCGCCGTTTCCCGCTCCACGTCCCGCCTTCCCCGTGCATCCTCCGCCTCCCGTGCCTCATCCACACTCGCACCACACTGAAGTTTTTCCGCATCATAATCTCGTTTCTGCCTCTCCACCCCATTCACAGCAACCCTTGCCTCCAATCCTTCCTGTGTCTTGGACCTTCCCCGCACATTGTCCTGCGATTTTTCCGCACTGTAATCTCGCATTCCCTCTTTCGGTTCCGTCCCCTCCCTCGCCCCCGTTCCGTCCCCCGCGCCTGCGCCCTCCGGCGCCCCCGCGCCGTCGAGGACGGCCGCGACGGGGATGGGGTCGGGCAACTCCACGACCTGCCGCAGCTTCTTCGCGGCGGCCTTGTAGCGCATCACGGTCGTGTAGCGGAGCGCGAGCGCGGGGATGTTCTCCCTCAGCCACCCCTTGATCCCCGGCGCGCGCCCGACGATCCGCCCGCCCGCGAGGCGCAGCTCGTGGTCCACGTAGCACGCCAAGTCTTCCAGGAGGCTCCCGAATCGGAGCATCGCCTCGCGCCCCTCGCGCGCGTGCGTCCAGGCGTCGAGGATCGCCTCCCGCGTGGGGCAAGGGTTCTCGGTCTTCCGCTTTCGGACGCGCCGCCGCTCTGCGGCGAGTGCCCGGCGGCGTGCGTTCTCCTGCTCGTAGTAGAGCGGGCGCACGAGGCGTCGCCGGAGGGCGTTCACCTCCTCTGTCGCGCGGCGACGGAGGAATGGCGCCATCGCCCAGAGCGTGAAGCGGTCGCCGCCCGTCCAGTTCAGCATCTCGTCGGCGGGGAAGCCCCGCCGCCGCCAGACCGTGGCGAGGCCCTCCGACGCCTCGCAGAGGTCGCCGAAGCGTCGCGCCTTCTCCGCGCGGAGCCTGGCGCGGCTGCGAAGCCGCCTTTCGCGCGCCTCAATGATTACGCGCTCGACGGGCGCGTACTTCGCAAGCCACGCCGCCAGCTCGTCGGCGGGTGCGCACAGCTTGTCGGCGGGTGCGTACACGACGGGGGAACGCGCGGCGGGAAGAGAGGCGGAATGGTTGTTCTTGGACATGGTGACAGCATAGCAGAAGGCGGGCTTGGAGGCAATGAGATTATGGTGCGGAAAATCAAATGGGCGTAATCGTGCGCGTGCGACGGTGTGTGTAAATGTGCGCGTGTATAAGTGTGCTGTATGTAAGCGCGTATGTTGTTCGAGGGTGTGTGCGAGGGTGTGTGGGGCAAGGGTGTGCGAGGGGGGGGGGGAGGGTGTGTGGGGCGAGGGTGTGTGTGAGGGTGTGTGGGGTGGTGAGGGGATTTTGAAAGTCTAGGTGGATTTTTATAATTCTTTCACGTTGTCCGCGCAGGTGGAGACATGGTAGAATCTTGGACGCGTTGAGCCTTCGGTGCGTGAGGGTTTCTGCACAAAGTGTCCGGGCGTGGCTGCGTGCAAGGCGTTTGTGCAAGGGGCCTGCATGTGGCTGCGTGCAAGGCGTTTGTGCAAGGGGCCTGCATGTGGCTGCGTGCAAGGCGTTTGTACAAGGGGCCTGCATGCGGCTGCGTGCAAGGCGTTTGCGCAAGGGGCCTGCATGCGGCTGCGTGCAAGGCGTTTGTGTGGATGCCCGCGCCCTGGCGGTGTCCGGGCAGGGGGACGCTTCTGAAGAGTCCCTGCGTTTTGGAGATGATGGCATGAAGAGAGCTTATGCGTTGAAAATGGCCGGCGTGGCGTGTGGCGTTGCCGTGGCGTCGATGGCCGGCGTGTTCGATTTCGAGACGGGCGACCTGCAGGGATGGCAGGTCGTCGAAGGGACGTTCGGGAAGCCGGTGACGGACCGCGCGAAGGAACACAACGCGGACAGGCCCTACACGAAGGGGGGACGTTTCTTCCTCTCCACCTTGGAGACGGCGCGGGACACGCCCAGCGACGCCCAGACGGGGTGGATCGAGAGTCCGCTTGTCCGGTTGTCCGCACCGACAATTTCCTTTCGGATCGGCGGCGGGCGGGCGGCCTCCCTTTCGCTCGTGGACCGCGCGACGGGACGGGTCTACGCCACCGCCACGGGCGCCGATTCCGAGACGATGCGCATTGTCACGTGGAACGTGCCGGATGCCGTTGGCCGCGATGTCTTTTTCCGCGTGACGGACGAGGCCGTCGGAGGCTGGGGGCATGTGACGGTGGACGACATCGCCTTCGAGGGAACGGTCGGCGCGGCCGACTTCGCGGCGCGGAAGGCCGACCGCGAGAAGGCCCTGCCCACGGATTTTCCGGCCTCCGCGCCGGACGCGCCACGGGTCCTGATTGTCCGCGCCTCGGGAGAGCCGGACCTTGGAACGCCGCTGGCGGTGGCCCTGAAGGGGCGCGTCGCGCTCGCGCAGACGGATGCCCCGCGCGCGAAAAGGCGCCTTGCGGCGGAGGCGTTCGACCTCGTGCTGCTGCAGGGCGGCCCGGAGCTTGCGGCGTTCGTGGCGGCGGCGACGGCGAACGGGCCTGAGACGAAGGTGGCGTGGGCGGTCACGAAGCCGTGCAACACGTGGGGCCTGCTGTCGACGGGCGTGCCGCTCCATTTCCTCCAGGGGCGTCCGCCGAAGGCCGCAGCGGACCGCCTTGTGGGCGTCGCCGCGCAGATGCTGGGCCTCGACCCCGTGCCGGAGGAGGCGTTCGCCCGTGCGGAGAAGGCAATCCGCGAACTCGGCGCGCAGTTCCCCGCCTATCCCGCCGCCGCGCACCTGGAGGCGCTGGCGCGCCTGCGCGCGGCGGCGGCGCGCCCCGCCGCCTTCGACGCCTTCCTCCGCCAGGCGCTCGTGCGCGACAACCCGCTCGTCGCCGCGCACGAGATCGTCTACACGACGCGCGCGATGTGGCGGGTGGACCACCACAACACGGCGACGCTCTTCCAGCGCGGCGAGATCAACGAGGGCAGCTACGCGACGCAGGGCGCGCTCAAGGCTCTCGACGCGAAGACGGGGAAGGTGCGCGTGATCGTGCCGGAGGAGAAGGGGCGCACGGTGCGCGACCCCGAAGTGGACTACGACGGGAAGCGGATCGTCTTCTCGATGCGCGCGGGGCGGGCGGACGACTACCACGTCTACACGGTCAACGCCGACGGTTCGGACCTCCGGCAGCTCACGCGCGGCGCGGGCGTGAGCGACATCGACCCCGTGTGGCTGCCCGACGGCGACATCGTCTTCAGTTCCACGCGCGAGCCCAAGTACTGCATGTGCAACCGCCACATCATGGCGAACCTCTTCCGCATGACGGGAGAGGGGACGAACATCCACCAGATCGGGAAGTCCACGCTCTTCGAGGGGCACACGACGGTCCTGCCCGACGGCCGCCTCCTCTACGACCGCTGGGAGTATGTCGACCGGAACTTCGGCGACGCGCAGGGCCTCTGGACGTGCAACCCGGACGGGACGGGCCATGCGCTCTACTGGGGTAACAACACGACGAGCCCCGGCGGCGTCTTCAGCGCCCGCCCCCTCCGCGACCCCTCGCGCGTGATCGCGACGCTCGGGAGCTGCCACGACCTGCCCTGGGGCGCGCTCGGCCTCCTCGACCGCACGCGCGGTGTGGAGGGGCGGGAGGCCGTGCTGCGGACCTGGCCCGCCGACTTCCGCGCGCGCATCCACACGGACGGGCAGGACTTCGACTCGACGCGCCCCCTCGCGGTCAAGTACGCCGACGCCTTCCCGCTCGACGACGCGCACTTCCTCTGCTCGCGCACGATCGGGCGCGGCGCGGAGATGGCGCTCGTCTACCTCGACCTGCACGGCAACGAGGTCGTCTTCCACCGGGACGGCCCCGGCTGCCACGCGCCGACCGTCCTGCGCGCGTCGAAGCGCCCCGTCGTGCGCAGCACGGCGCGCACGTTCGACGCCCCGCACGCGCCGGGCCGCTTCTACGTCCAGAACGTCTACGTGGGCACGCACATGAAGGGCGTCGCGCCCGGCACGGTGAAGGCCCTGCGCATCGTCGAGTCGCCCGAGAAGCGGAACTGGACGCGGCCGCGCGGCTGGTTCGGCCACGGCGAGATGGCCCCCGCCATGAACTGGCACAGCTTCGAGAACAAGCGCATCCTCGGGACTGTGCCCGTGGAGGCGGACGGCAGCGCCTCCTTCGAGGTGCCCGGCAACACCTACGTCTACTTCCAGGCTCTCGATGCCGAGGGGAAGATGGTGCAGTCCATGCGCAGCGGCGCCTATGTGCAGCCGGGCGAGACCTACGGCTGCGTGGGATGCCACGAGAACCGCGTGGGCGAGGCGGCGCCCGTCTCGGCGAAGCCCGCCGCCCTGGCGCGCGCGCCGTCGAAGCTGGACGGCTCCTACAACCTGCGCGGACTGGAGAAGGGGACGCCGCCGCACCTCTACTCGTTCCAGCGGGAGGTCCAGCCCGTCTTCACGGCGAAATGCGTCGCCTGCCACGACTACGGGAAGAAGGCGGGGGAGAAGCTGAACCTCAGCGGCGACCGGGGCGCGTACTTCGCGACGAGCTACGTCGACCTCTGGGCGCTGGGCGTTGTGAAGTGCGTCGGCGGCGGCCCCGCCGAGATCCAGCCCGCCTACTCGTGGGGCGCGCATGCCTCGAAGCTCACGAAGAAGCTCTACGGCCACGCGGGCGTGGCGCTGACGGACGACGAGCGCGACCGCCTCATCACCTGGATGGACCTCAACGCGCCGTACTATCCGCGCTACGAGAGCGCCTACCCCGACAACCCCGGCGGGCGCATGCCGCTCACCTTCGCGGAGCTCGCGCGCCTGGAGAAGCTCTGCGGCGCGTCCGTCGCCTGCACGCACGCCCAACGCCAGCGCGAGCAGCTGGACTTCGACCGCCCGGACTGCTCGCGCATCCTCGCGGGGGCGAAGGACGCGGCCGCGCGCGAGGCGGCGCGCGCGCTCATCCGCCTCGGCGGCGAACGCCTCCGCGCGACGCCGCGCGGCGACGTGGAGGAGGACTTCACGCCCTGCGCGAAGGACCTGGAGCGCGAGGCGCGCTACGAGGGCCGCCGCGCCGAGGAGCGCCGGTCCTACGAGGCGATCCGCGCCGGCGGCGGCCGTCCGTGAACGGCCGGACGGGAAACAGAACGGAAAGAGGGGACGAGGATGAACGGCTTTACCTACCACAACCCGGTGCGGGTGATCTTCGGCGCGGGAACGCTTGCCGAGGCGGGCGCGGAAGCGCGGAAACTTGGGAAGCGGGCGCTTGTCGTCAGCTATGGCGACGGGAGCGTCGCCGGGACGCTGGCGAGGATCCGGACGCTCCTGGCGGCGGCCGGCGTGACCGCGCGGGAGTTCCTTGAGGTGACGCCGAATCCGCCCATCGAGATGGTCGCGCGCGGCGTGGAGGCGGCGAAGACGTTCGGGGCCGACCTGATCGTCGGCGTGGGCGGGGGCAGCGCGATGGATGCCGCGAAGGCTGTCGCGGCGGGCGTCCTCTACACGCACGGCGACCTCTGGAACATGGTGTACGCCAGCCACGCCCACGTGACGGCGCGGCCGCCCGAGGCGGCGCTTCCGCTTCTCCTCGTCCCGACCCTGCCGGCGACGGGCAGCGAGATGAACATGTGCGCCGTCGTGAGCTCGGCGGCCCGGAGGCAGAAGAGCTACATCTGGGCGGACTGCCTCTTCGCGAAGACGGCGATCCTCGACCCCGAGCTGACCTACACGCTGCCGCCCTTCCAGACGGCCTGCGGGGCGATCGACGCGATCAGCCACGTCCTCGAAATCTTCGTGAACGGCCAGGCGAAGAGCGACCTCCTGCATGAATTCCAGTTGGGCGTCGTCAAGACGATCATGAAGAATCTGCCGCTCGCCCTCGCAAATCCGACGGACGCCGACGCGCGCGCGGAGCTGATGTGGGCGGCGACGTGCGGCCTCAACGGCTGGGCCTCGCCGGGCGACGCCTGGACGCCGATGCACCAGGTCGGCCACGTGCTCACGTCCCGCCACGGCATCAACCACGGCTCGTCGCTCGGCATCGTGATGCCGGCCTGGATGGCCTACTTCAAACGCCTCCGGCCCGCGCCCTACGAACGCTTCGAGCGGGAGGTCATGCCGATTGCCGACTTCAAGGCGTTCATCGCCCGAAGCGGCGTGCCGACGACGCTCGCCGAGAAGGGCGTGACGGAGGCGGACATCCCCGGCATCGTCGCGGGCGTGAAGGCGGTGAGCTTCAACGCGGCGGGCGTGCTCGCCTCGCACCCTCCGGTCACGGAGGAGATGCTCGCCGAGATCCTGAGGGGGGCGCTCCGATGACGGCTGCGGACATCGCAAAGATGATGGACGTCAGCGCCGTGCAGGCGCAGTCGACGCGCGGCGACATCGACGCCGCCTGCGCGCTTGCGCGGGAATTCGGCGCGGCGGCCGTCTTCTGCCTCCCCGCGCACGTCCCCTACATGCGCGCGCGCCTGGGCACCGGCACGGGCGTGAAGCTCGCTTCGGTGAGCGGCTTCCCCGGCGGCGCGGAGACGACCCGCATCAAGGCCGCGACGGCGAAGGAACTCGTCGACCTCGGATGCGACGAGGTGGACATGGTCAACAACATCGCCTGGCTCAAGGCCGGCGACGAGACGGCCTACAAGGACGACGTCGCCGCCGTCGTCGCGGCGGCGGGCGGGCGGCCCGTCAAGGTGATTCTCGAATGCCACTGGCTGACGGACGAGGAGATCGCGCGCGGCGCGCGCTGGAGCGCCGAGGCGGGGGCGAGCTGGGTGAAGACGGGGACGGGCTGGGCGCCGACGGGGGCAAGCGTGGCGCGCTGCGCGCTCATGAAGCGCGCCGTGGGGGCGCGCTGCGGCGTCAAGGCGGCGGGCGGCGTGCGCACGCTTGAGGTGCTTCTCGCCCTGTACGCGGCCGGCGCGCGCCGGTTCGGCATCGGCGTCGGGACGGCGCGGGCGATTCTGGAGCGCGCATGATCCTCGCCTACGACTTTGGCACGGGCGGCATCAAGGCGTCGCTGTTCGGCGCGGACGGGCGCGCGGTCGCGTCGGGCTTCGACGCCTACGAAACCTTCTGCCCGGCGTCGGGCTTCCGCGAGCAGGCGCCGGAGGACTGGTGGCGGGCGACGGTCGCGTCGACGCGCGCCTTGCTGGCGGGCGTTTCGCCCGCGCAGCGCGCGTCCATCCGCGCGATCGGCATTTCGGGCCATTCGCTTGGCGTCGTGCCGCTGGACGCGGCGGGGCGCCTCCTCCGCGCGCGCGTGCCGATCTGGAGCGATGCCCGCGCGGACGCAGAGGCGCGCGCGTTCTTCGCCCGCGTCGAGGAGGCGGCCTGGTACCGCCGCACGGGATGCGGCTTCCCGCCGGGGCACTACGGCGTCTTCAAGCTGATGTGGTTCCGGGCGCACGAGCCCGAATGGTTCGCGCGCGTCGACGTCGCCCTGGGCACGAAGGACTACGTGAACTACCGCCTCACGGGCGTGAAGGCGACGGACCGCTCCTACGCCTCGGGGTCGGGCGTCTACGACTTGCGGCGGCGGGCCTACGCCCCCGACCTGGTGGCGGCGAGCGGACTTGCGCCGTCGCTCTTCCCGCGCATCGTCCCGTCGACGCAGGTGCTGGGCACCTTGACGGACGCGGCGGCGGCGGAACTCGGCCTCCCGACCTCCGTGCAGGTCGTCGCCGGCGGCGTGGACAACAGCTGCATGGCGCTCGGCGCGGGCGCCTACCGGGAGGGCCGCGCCTACAGTTCGCTCGGATCGTCGAGTTGGATCGCCGTTTCGAGCGCGACGCCCGTCGTCGACGACGCGGTACGGCCCTATGTGTTCGACCATGTCGTGCCGAACCAGTATGCGAGCGCGCTCGCGATCTTCTCCGCCGGCACGAGCCATACGTGGCTGCGGGACATCCTGGGGCTCGGCTACGCCGAGATGGACGCCGCGGCCGCGTCGGCGGGCGTCGGCGCGCACGGCCTCTTCTTCAATCCGACGCTGGCGGGCGGCAGCTCCCTCGACGTGACGCCCGCGATGCGGGGCGCCTTCGCGAACCTCGACCTCCGCCATACGCGGGGCGACATGGCGCGCGCGGCGATGGAGGGCGTCGCCTTCGGCCTCCGGCAGGCGCTTGACGCGCTGCGCGGCCTCGTGCCGGTGGCCGAGCCGCTCATGCTCGTGGGGGGCGGCGCGAAGGCGCCGCTCTGGCGGCAGATCTACGCGGACGTCTACGGCCTGCGCGTCGTGCGCGCGTCGATCGGCCAGCAGGCCGCCGCCTTGGGGGCGGCGGCGGTGGCGGGCGTCGGCTGCGGCCTCTGGCCCGACTTCGACGTCGTTGAGCGCGTCGCGTCGATCTCGGACGAAGCGCGGCCCGACCCTGCCGCGCACGCCGTGTACGAGGCCCTCTACGCCCGGTTCCGTTCGCTCGCCGGCCATCTGGGCGCGTGGGCGATGGAGCGGCCGTAGCGCGGATCTGCGCCGGCGCCAAATATGGTATACTCGCGCCTGCGGGCGCATGGTTGAAACGCGGGTGGCGGTGATGCGCGCTCCATCGGGCCGCTTGAAAGGACGACGACGATGCGGAAGTTTCTTGGTACACTCGCCGTGGCGGCTCTGTCGCTGGGCGTGCAGGCGGATGCTGCGCCGGCCTTCTCCCTGGCGGGCGGCAACGGAACGGTCGCGCTGGACGGAAAGGGGGGCTTCGCGTTCTCGGCGGGCGGGAAGACGCTCTCCTTCGCGCCGTTCGAGCGGACGGCCTCCGCGTCCGGCGCCGTGCCGGCCGTCTCGTTCCGGGCCGAAGGGGATGCGTTTGTCGCGGAGATCGCCGGGGACGAACGCGATTTCGGGCGGATCGCGTTCGGGCGCTGCTCCGAGAAGCCGTCCGCGCTCTACTTCGGCTACGGCTACTACGTGAAGGATCCCGGCGCGTTCGCGCTGCCGTTCAACGGCCACCAGAACGCCTGCCGCTTCGCGGGCTTCGAGTTCCCGAACGGCCTCGCCCTCGTCGTCGCCACCGAGGCGCCGCCCGAAAGCCTCTACCACGCGCCCGAGAAGGGGGCCTTCGGCTTCCGCGTCGCGCAGCCGACGACGCTGACGTTCGTCGTGGGCACGGCGGGGGCGTTCGACTGTGCGCTCCGCTACCGTCGGCACGTCACGGTTCCCGCCCCGGCGGGCTTCGCGCGGAAGGCGGGGCGCTTCTGCGTGGACAGCTGGAACGGGACGTTCCGGGAGTTCGGCGAGCTGATCCGCCGCGCGGCCGACGACTACGGCCTGAAGGACGATCTCCTCTTCTACGCGCACTGCTGGCAGCGCCACGGCTTCGACCGCCATCTGCCCGAGGTCTACCCGCCCGCGCCGACGTTCGGCACGGCGGCGGAGCTGAAGGCCGCCGAGGCCGTGGCGCGCGTGCGCGGCTGGGCGTTCGGCGTCCACCTGAACGTGATCGACTGCTATCCCGATTCGCCCTGGTTCTCCTGGGACAAGATCTGCCATCAGCCCAATCCCCAAACCGGCGCCCTGGAGCCCGTCAAGGCCTGGCTCAACCCGCCCCACAAGGAGCAGAGCTACCGGCTGCTGCCGCAGGAGGGGGTGGCGTCGATCATCTACCAGCAGGAGCAGATGCATGCGGACGGCTTCCGTCCCGGAACGGTGTTCATCGACGTGACGGGCTCGGGCGCGAATTTCGCGGGAACGTGCCGCGACCGGGCGGGGCGCGTCCATTCCCTCCTCGGAAACATGCGCGCGAACGCGCGGATGTTCGACGCGGCACGCGCCCTCTGCGGGCGGGACGGCTTCGTTTCGAGCGAGGCGCCCTGCGACTACATGCTCGGGCACCTCGACGGCGGCGACTGCCAGTGGATGCACCTCGCCGACGAACCCGGCGCCTACCGCTGGATGAAGGTGCCGGGCACGGTCCAGGAGAAGACGCCCTGGTTCCCGCTCGTCTACCACGACCGCATGGCCCTCCACGGCGTCGGGTACAGCGCCCGCTTCGAGGGCGCGCGCGGGGCGGACTGCCACGGCATCGATTCGGACGACTACCTCTCCTGCGAGATCCTGAACGGACACGCCCTCATGGCGGACTGCTACAACCGCGACGCCTACAAGGCCGAGGCCGGCCTCCTCGAACCGCTCGACGTGGACCGCTGCCTCCGCCAGGTCGTGCGGAAGTACTGGCTGGCGCAGCATATCGCGCGCGAACTCGGCACGGCCACCGTCTCGCGCGTTTCGTTCGCGGGCGGCGATCCGCGCCGTCTGCACGTCTCGTGGTCGACGGGCATGGAGGTCTTCGTGAACCGGGGCGTCGCCGACTGGGCGTGCGAGACGGGGGACGAGGCCCTGGGCGCGGTGCCGCTCGCGCAGTACGGCTTCGTGGCGTTCAACGCGCGGACGGGGCGTTACGCGGCCATCCGCCGCCGGGGCGGGCGCGTCGTCGAGGAGTCCGCCTATCCCGAGGGGAAGAAGGTCGTGCGCTACGTCAACCCGCGCGGCGACGACACGGCCCGCAACCGCCTGCCCGTCGCGCCCGAGACGGCGTACCACGGGGACGGGCGCGTGACGACGACGTGGAGGCTTCTCGCCGGGCAGACGCTGCCGACGAACCGCTTCGCGGTCACCTACTGGCTCCTGGACCCGCTCTTCCGCGAGTACAGTCCGAAGGAGGCGGCCATCCTCGTGAAGCGCGTCGAGACGACGCTCGCGGCGCCGCTGGAGACGGCGTTCGCCTGTCCGCCGGGCGTGAAGGGGCCGCGCGTCCTGCACGTCGCCGTCTCGCCCGCCGGGGCGGACGCGGCGGACGCCGACGCGCGCCTCCGGCTCCTCGGCACGTCGGCGTTCTACAACCGCTACCGCCAGGGGACCTTTGCCGCAGACGGGTCCTACGCGCCGTATGCGTGCCCCGACACGAACCTCTGGGAACGCCTCTTCCCGCCGTCCGCCCCCGTCGACTTCGGCTGGGTGAAGACGGCCGAGGCGTTCCGGCTCGTGTCCGAGCCGGGCCGGCCAGACCGGAAGACGCTGCTGCCGTCCGGCCTCCCCGCCGCCGTCCCCGTCGCGACGGGATGCCCGGAGGTCGTGGTGGAGCGGCCGCGCGCCACGGGCGGGCGGACGCTGAAGGCGGTGGACTTCGGCCTGTCCACGGCCTCGACCACGAACGCGGCGGCGATCGCCCGCGCGCTGGCGGCGTGCCGCCGCGTGAAGGCGAGCCGTCTGGAACTCGCGCCGGGCACCTACCGCTGCTTCGACGAGCCGGGAATCGTGATCCGCGATTTCACGGACTTCACGTTCGACGGGAAGGGCGCCGTCCTCGTCTTCCGCCGCCCGGCCGAGTACCGCTGCCAGCCGCAGAGCGAACTCATCCTCGACAAGGGGAACGTCCTCGTGCAGCGCTGCACGAGGACCGAGGTGGGGAACTTCACGATGGACTGGGACTGGGAGGCGGATCCGCTCGCCGCCTTCGTGCGCGTCGTCGGCCGCCACGAGGACGCCGCGCGGCCCGAACGCGCCTTCGTCGACCTCGCGTTCGTGGACTACGAACGCCACCCCAAGTACCCCGAGCCGGTCCCCGTCCAGAAGATCACGGCGATGGACGAAAGCCGCACGCGCTTCCGCAGGGGGATGGGGCTCTCGTTCGGCCAGACCGAGGGGCACTTCGGCGCGAAGAACGCATGGGTGAAGCCGAACGTCCTGCGCCTCTGGCCCGGCATCCCGATGGAGGGGCGCAACCAGAACCCCGCGACGGGCTTCCGCTTCTCGGCGAAGGGGAACCTCGCGCGCGTGCGCCTGTTCGAGACGAACGGCCTCTACCGCCTCCAGCACTGCTACTACGGGAAGAACGGCCTCAACCTCGACGCCAACGCGCACCTCACGGTGCGGGACGTCGCCGTGTGGAGCTGCTTCGGCATGGGGATGGTGGTGGACGGGGCGCAGCACCACTGGCGCGTGGAGAACTTCCGCGTCGAGCCGCCGACGGAGGCGGCGTTCCGGGCGGCGTACCCCGGCGCGCGCTTCTTCAGCCGGCCCGTCTCGTCCGTCTCGGACGGCCACCACGTCGCGCGCTCGAAGGGCGACTGCCTGTACGTCAACTGCCGCTGGTCGCTCAACAACGACGACACGTCGAACTTCCACGACCGCTTCACGATCGCCGTGCGGGCGGCAGACCGCGTGCTCGACATCGTGAACCGGCGCGGGGCCGACTACTTCCGCGCCGCGCCGGGGACGACCCTGGAGCTGCGCTTCCCGAACTTCGCGCCGGTCGGCGAGGCGGGCTTCCGCGCGAAGCTCCTCCGGGTCGCCGGGAACCGCCTCCACCTCGACCGCGACATCCCCCCGCAGAAGGGGCCGTGCTTCCTCGTGTGGGACCGCGCCTACGGGACGGACCGCGTGACGATGAAGGACTGCGTGTTCGAGGACGGCGGCTGGCGCAACATCTTCTCGCCCTCCGACCTCACGCTCGACGGCTGCATCTTCCGCCGGACCGCCAGCGTGCCCGTGCGCTTCATCGCCGACTACCGCAGCGACCTCTGGTGCGAGGGCATGGGCGCGACGAACCTCGTCGTGCGCAACTGCCTCTTCGAGGACACGTGCGTCTCCAACCCGAAGGATCCCTGCATCTCGGCCGTGTGCGTGACGCCGACGGACTGGGACGTGGGCGAGGTGGACAAGGGCTTCGTCGCCGGCGGGCTCCTCGTCGAAGGGTGCCGGTTCGTGAATCCGGGCGGGTACGTGCTGGACCTCCCCTGCGGACGCAACGTCGTCTGGCGCAACAACGTGGTCGAACTCGGCCCGCGCGCGAAGGACAACCCCGACCGCGCCGGCAAGCTCAACGTCTCCGCCGCCGAGAACGTCCTTGTGCAGTGAACGCGCGCGCTGGACGGACGCGGGGAAAAGCGGTATACTACGCGGGATTTTGAATTGACGCGAATTTGAGAGGAAGAACGTGACGGTGAGCGGAGAGGCGGGGCGCGGAGAGGCGGGCGGTTGGTCGCGGACGGTGCGGTGGGTGGGAACCTATCTCGCGTCGTCCATTGGGCGGAAACAGGTTCTCGGCGTGGCGGGGGCGTTGCTCGTGGCGTTCCTCGCGGGGCACATGGCCGGCAACCTTTCGCTTCTGAACCCCGATCCGGCGGCGGCGCAGGCGGCCTACAACGCCTACTGCCAGTTCCTCACCGGCCTCAAGCCGCTCATCTGGTTCGTCGAGGCGGGGCTCGCCGCGATCCTGTTCGTCCATGTGGCGCTTGCGCTCGTCCTGAAGCTCGGCAACCGGCGGGCGCGGGGGGCGGCGCGCTACGCGGTCGTCTCCCATGCCGGGCAGGCGACGGGGGCGGCGTACACGATGTTCGCCTCGGGGGCGGTCATCCTCGTTTTCCTCGTGCAGCATCTGGCCCTCTTCAAGTTCGGTCGCTGGTACCTCTACCGGAACGCGGCGGACGAGATCGTGCGGGACATGTGGCTCACGACGGTCGAGACGTTCGCGAACCCGGTGTGGACGGCCCTCTACGTGGCGGCGCTCCTCGTGGCGGGGGCGCATCTCGTCCACGCGCTCCCCTCCCTCTTCCGCACGTTCGGGCTCGTCCATCCGCGCTGGACGCCGCTCCTCAACGCGGCGGGCGTGTGCGTGGCGGGGGCGATTCTCGGCGGATTCATCGTGACGGCGGCGGGCACGTGCGCGCTGGCGCACCGTCCCGTGACCCAGGCGCAGATCGAGAAGGCGCGCGCGGCGCAGCCCGCGCTTGAGGCCCAGGTGGCGGCGCAGGCGGAAGGAGGGCGGAAATGACGCTGGATGCGAAGATCCCGGGCGGTCCCATCGAGGGGAAGTGGACGCGCTACCGGCGCGACGTGGGGCTCGTCAACCCGGCGAACCGCCGGACGTTCACCGTCCTCGTGGTCGGCACGGGCCTCGCGGGGGCCTCGGCGGCGGCGACGCTCGCCGAGCTCGGCTACAACGTGAAGGTGTTCTGCATCCAGGACAGTCCGCGCCGCGCGCACTCCATCGCCGCGCAGGGCGGCATCAACGCGGCGAAGAACTACCGGAACGACGGCGACTCGGTGTGGCGGCTCTTCAAGGACACGGTGAAGGGCGGCGACTTCCGCGCGCGCGAGGCGAACGTCTACCGCCTCGCGGAGGTGTCGAACGCGATCATCGACCACTGCGTGGCGCAGGGGGTTCCGTTCGGGCGCGAGTACGGCGGTCAGCTGGACAACCGCTCCTTCGGCGGTGCGCAGGTGTCGCGCACGTTCTACGCGCGCGGGCAGACGGGGCAGCAGCTTCTCCTCGGGGCGTACCAGGCGATGTCCCGCCAGGTGGCCGCCGGGCGCGTGACGGTGTTCGCGCGCCGCGAGATGATGGACCTCGTGGTCGTGGGGGGCCGCGCGCGCGGCATCGTGGCGCGCAACCTCGTGACGGGTGCGCTGGAGCGCCACGCGGGCGATGCCGTCTGCCTCGCGACGGGCGGCTACGGCAACGTCTACTACCTTTCCACGAACGCGCGCGGGTCGAACGTCTCGGCCGCCTTCCGCGCCTACAAGCGCGGCGCGCTCTTCGCGAACCCCTGCTTCACGCAGATCCACCCCACGTGCATCCCGCGCCACGGGGACCTGCAGTCGAAGCTCACGCTCATGAGCGAGTCGCTGCGGAACGACGGGCGCATCTGGGTGCCCCGGAAGAAGGGCGACCGCCGCGCGCCGGCCGAGATTCCCGCCGCCGAGCGCTACTACTACCTGGAGGAGCGCTATCCGAGTTTCGGCAACCTCGTGCCGCGCGACGTGGCGAGCCGCAACGCGAAGCAGGTCTGCGACCAGGGGCTCGGCGTGGGCGACACGGGCCTTGCGGTGTACCTCGACTTCGAGGACGCCGTGCGCCGCCTCGGCGTGGCGGGCGTGAGCGCGAAGTACGGCAACCTCTTCCAGATGTACGAGAAGATCACGGGCGAGGATCCCTACCGGACGCCCATGCGCATCTTCCCCGCGATCCACTACACGATGGGCGGGCTCTGGGTGGACTACGCGCTCATGTCGACGATCCCCGGCTGCTTCGTCCTCGGCGAGGCGAACTTCTCCGATCACGGCGCGAACCGCCTCGGCGCCTCCGCGCTCATGCAGGGGCTTTCGGACGGTTATTTCGTGATCCCCTACACGCTCGGCGGCTACTTCGCCGCGACGCCGCTCGGGAAGGTGACGGGCGGGGAGGCGGCCTTCGCCGAGAGCGAACGGCTCTGCGCGGAGAAGATCCGCCGCCTCATGTCCGTGAAGGGCCACCGCACGGCGGGCGACTTCCACCGCGAGCTGGGCAACCTCCTCTGGGAACACGTCGGCATGGCCCGCAACAAGGCCGGACTCGAAAAGGCGCTCGCGAAGATCCCCGAGATCCGCGAGGCGTTCTGGCGCGACGTGACCGTGGCGGGCGCGGCGGGCGACTTCAACCAGTGCCTCGAACAGGCGGGGCGCGTTGCCGACTACCTGGAGTTCGCGGAGCTGCTCGCGCGCGACGCGCTCCACCGCGCGGAGTCCTGCGGCGGGCACTTCCGCGAGGAGAGCCAGACGGCCGAGGGGGAGGCGCAGCGCGACGACGCGCATTTCTGCTACGTCGGCGCGTGGGAATACCGGGGCGACGGTGCGGCGCCGGAACTCTCGAAGGAACCGCTCTCGTTCGAGAACATCGCGCTCGCAACGCGCAGCTACAAGTGAGGAACGCCATGAAGTTCACCGTGAAGATGTGGCGTCAGAAGGACGCGCAGTCCAAGGGACATTTCGAGAGCGTGGACGTGGAGGGCATCTCGCCCGACATGTCCTTCCTCGACCTGCTCGACGTCGTCAACGAGCGGCGCGTCCTGCGGGGCGAGGAGCCGTTCGCGTTCGACAACGACTGCCGCGAGGGCATCTGCGGCACCTGCTCGCTCGTCGTGAACGGGCAGCCCCACGGCACCGACTACGGCTGCACGACGTGCCAGCTGCACATGCGGATGTTCACCGATGGCGAGACGATCACCGTGGAGCCGTTCCGCTCGGCGGCGTTTCCGATCGTGAAGGACTGCGTGATCGACCGCTCCGCCCTCGACCGCATCATTCAGGCGGGCGGCTACGTGAGCGTCAACACGGGATCCGCCCCCGAGGCGGCGTCCGTACCCGTCGCGAAAGAGGATGCGGACCGTGCGTTCGCGGCGGCCGCGTGCATCGGCTGCGGCGCGTGCGTGGCGGCGTGCCCGAACGCCTCGGCGATGCTCTTCACCTCCGCGAAGATCGCGCACCTCGGTTCCCTCCCGCAGGGGAAGGTGGAGGCGTCCCGCCGTGTCCGCGCGCTCGTGGCGCAGATGGACAAGGAGGGCTTCGGCGCCTGCACGAACGTCGGCGAATGCGCCGCTGTCTGCCCCAAGAATGTCGGCCTCGACAACATCGCGCGCCTGAACCGCGCCTACCTCAAGGCGACCGTCCTTTCCGAAACCCCCTAACTCTTCCCCCCCCCCCCATTTTCCCCTCTCCCCCTCTCCCCTAAAACCTAAAACCTAAAACCTAGAACCTAAAACCTTCTTCGACATGGACATCTCCCAATTCTGCGAATTCTTCATGCTCTTCGCCTTCGGCTTCTCGTGGCCGTTCGCGATTGCGCGCACCTACAAGTCCGGCCACAGCGGGAAGGGCGTGGCGGGCAAGAGCCCGATGTTCATGACCATCGTCCTTCTCGGCTATGTGGGGGGCATCCTCGCGCGGCTCCTCGACGCAAATCCCGGCAACGACTGGCTTTGCTTCGTCTACCTCGTCGACATGGCGCTCGTCTCGACCGACCTTGCGCTCTACCTCCACTACGCGCGCAAGGCGCGCGCGGCGAACGGCGCGGTGCCGCAAGGGGAAGGGGCGCGGCGGTGAGCGTTCTGGGACGGACGCTGCGGGCCGGATGCGTCGCGGCGCTGGGCCTGTGGGCCTCGGCGGCGCAGGCCGGGCTCTACGAAGACTTCGTGGCGCCGCCCGACGCGGCAAGGCCCTGGTGCTACTGGTACTGGGTGAACGGCAACGTCGACCGCGCGACGGCGACGGCCGACCTGGAGGCCATGAAGAGGATGGGCTTCGGCGGCCTTCTGCTGCTCGACCCGCGCGGCTACGACACACGCGTCTGGAAGCCCGAGGTGAAACTTGCGTTCGCGAGCCCCGCATGGTACGAGATGGTCGCCTTCGCGGTGCGCGAATGCGCGCGGCTCGGCCTTTCCTTTACGATGAACCTCTCCGACTGCGGCGGGTCGCTGAAGGGGCCGTGGAAGACGGGCCCGGACGGGCCGAAGCGGCTCGTGTGCGGTGTCGACGTCGATGCCGTCCCCGCCGACTACGAGAACTACCACGACATCTGCACGCTCACCGTGACCGTGCCGGCGGGGACGGCCCTGAAGGCGGGCTGGCGGGACGCGGGCGGCGTGACGGACCGCTGGGCGCGCGATCGCGGCGAGGCGCGCGTCGCGACGTGCCCGGCGGGGACGCCGGGCGGGCGCGCCGTGCGCCTGCGCTTCGGCTATTGCGCGATCCCGAAGCGCCCCTTCGACGTGGACGTCATCGACGCCGACGCCGTCGCGCGCCACGTGACGCGCATCCTCGACCCGCTCTGCGCGGCGCTCGGTCCCCTCGTGGGGACGACGTTCACGCACGTCTACTCGGTGAGCTGGGAAGGGGCGGTCCCCACGTGGACGCCCGCCCTGGAGGCCGCGTTCGCCGCACGCGCGGGCTACGCGCTGCGTCCGCAGCTGCCGCTTCTCGCGGGCTTCGTCCCCCCCTCCGAGACGGCGCGCGCGGACGCGCTGCTGCGCGACTTCCGCCGCGTGCGCAACGACCTCTTCCGGGAGAACTTCTACGGGACGGTGCGGCGGCTTGCCCACGCGCGCGGGCTCAAACTCTACTCGGAAAGCGGCGGCCCGTGGAACCGCAGCCCGAGCGTCTTCCGCGAGGCGGACCAGCTCGCGTTCCTGGGCGTCAACGACATGCCGCAAGGCGAGTTCTGGCCCGTCGCCCCCGCCCACCACGCGGGGCACGCCCACAACGTCGCCGCCGCGAACGCCGCGCGCATCTACGGCCTCCCGCGCGCGTCGGCCGAGGCGTTCACGACGATGGATTACCACTGGAACATGCTGCCGAGCCGCCTCAAGCGGAGTGCGGACGACGCCTTCGTCGACGGCATCAACCACTTCGTGTGGCACACGTTCACCTGCTCGCCCGCCGCGTTCGGGCGGCCCGGCATCGAATACTTCGCCGGGACGCACATCAACCGCAACGTGACGTGGCACCACGCGGCGCACGCCTTCATCGCCTACCTCGCGCGGTGCCAGACGCTTCTGCAGGCGGGCAAGCCCGTCGTCGACCTCGCCGTGTACGCGGGTAGCACCCCCTACCGCCACTGGGGGCGCTACCGCGACGTGCCGTGGGACGGGGCGCGCGTGGTGATCCCGCGCGGCTACAACTACGACATCCTGAACGACGAGACGCTCGGCCTGAAGGGCCGCTACGCGGCCTTCGTCGACGCGACCGCGCCGGGCGCGGCGTGGCCTCCGCTGCCGCCGCCCGACTTCGAGGGCGACTTCAACGACGTCGTCCACCGCCGCACGGCGGACGGGACGGACATCTACTTCGTGACGACCTCCGGCACGGGGCGCGGCAGCGTGACGTTCCGCGTCGCGGGCAAGGTGTGCGAGCTCTGGGACCCCGTCACGGGCAACCGCCGCCGGGCAACGGAGGCGGCGGCGACGGCCGACGGGCGCACGAAGGTGCCGCTCGCCTTCGCGCGCGACGGGTCGATCTTCGTCGTCTTCCGCCCGACGTCGGACCTTCCGGCCCGGGGGCGGCCGGAGACGCCGCCCGTCATGCGGCATGTGCCGCTCACGGGCGGACGCGCGCTCGACGGCCCCTGGTCGATCGACGTCGGCGGGCGTCCGTTCCCGCGCCTCGGCGACTGGACGAAGAGCGACGACGCCGAGATCCGCCACTTCTCGGGCACGGCGCATTACCGCACGGCGTTTTCGCTCGACGCCGTGACGGGCGACCGCCTCCTCATGCTCGGCCACGTGGAGGGGGGCGTCGCGGAGGTCTTCGTGAACGGCGTCGCGTGCGGCGTCGTCTGGTGCGCGCCGTGGTACGCGAAGGTGCCGGCGGCGGCGCTCAGGACCGGCGCGAACGAGCTGGAGGTGCGCGTCACGAACACGTGGCGCAACCGTCTCATCGGCGACTGCCTCGTGCCGCCCGAGCGGCGCGTCACGAAGAGCTGCCTCGCGTACAAGGCGGGGCCGCACAACGACGCGCGCGGCGCGTGGGGCTTCCCGCAGATCACGGCGGGCTATTCCGCGAACGACGCGCTTGACCCCTGCGGGCTCTACGGCCCCGTGTCGCTTCGGTGAGAACGGCGATGACGGCCCGGGACATTCCGGCGGTTGACCGCCTTCTGAAGCGGGCGTTCCAGGCCCACCGCTCGCCCATCATCGAACTCGTCGAGGCGCAGACGCACGACCCGTTCTGCGTCCTCGTGGGGACGATCCTCTCGGCGCGCACGAAGGACCAATGCACGGCGGGGGCCGTGCGGCGGCTCTTCGCGGCGGGTGCGGGGGACGTGTTCACCCCGGCGGACCTCGACCGCCTCACGCAGGCGGAGATCGAGAAACTCATCTTCCCCGTCGGCTTCTTCCGCGCCAAGGCCCGCCATCTCAAGGCGCTTCCGGGCGTGCTGCGGGAGAAGTTCGGCGGCGTGCTGCCGCAGACGGTCGAGGAGCTGTGCGAGCTGCCGGGCGTGGGGCGCAAGACCGCGAACCTCACGGTGGCGGTGGGCTTCGGCCTGCCCGCGATCTGCGTCGACGTCCACGTCCACCGCATCTCGAACCGCCTCGGGCTCGTCCGGACGAAGACGCCGTTCGAGACGGAGATGGCCCTGCGGCGGATCCTGCCGGTGAAGTACTGGAAGACGTGGAACTCGCATCTCGTCTCGTTCGGCCAGACCCGCTGCGCGCCGCGCGGCCCGCGCTGCGGCGGCTGCCCCCTCGCGCGCCATTGTCCGCAGGGTCGCCCGGAATTGTGATAGACTATCTCCCCGGCGTCGGAAGGGGGAACGGTCCCCCAGACCGCATGCCAGTTCATCCGCCAACCTTTAATTGATAACCGAAGGGCCGCCATGGAACAGGAACCGTCGCCGAAGCTCAAGTACAGACGCATCCTCCTCAAACTCTCGGGCGAGGTGCTGAAGAATCGCGAGAAGGGCGACTGCATCGACGCCGAGCGCCTCGCCTTCATGGCCGAGCGCGTGCGGAAGATCCACGCGCTCGGGTGCGAGGTGGGGATCGTGCTGGGCGGCGGCAACATCTTCCGGGGCCTTTCCGGCGCGAAGAACGGCGTGAACCGCGTCGTGGGCGACTCGATGGGGATGCTCGCGACGATCATCAACGGGCTTGCGATGATGAACGCGCTGGAGACGATCGGTGTGCCGACGCGCGTGATGACGTCCATCGAGATGCCGAAGCTCGCCGAGCCGTTCATCCAGCGCAAGGCCATCCGCCACTTCGAGAAGGGGCGCGTCGTCATCTTCGCCGGCGGCACGGGCAATCCCTACTTCTCGACCGACTCGGCGGCCGCGCTGCGCGCGAGCGAGATCGGCGCCGACGCGCTCCTCAAGGCCACGAAGGTCGACGGCATCTACACGGCCGACCCGATGAAGGACCCCCAGGCGAAGAAGTACGGCTCGCTCAAGTACGAGACCGCGCTGGAGAAGCGCCTGAAGGTGATGGACTCGGCGGCGTTCGCGCTCTGCATGGACAACGACATCCCGATCATCGTCTTCGACTTCTTCGACGGCGACGCCCTGGAGCGGGTGGTCCGCGGCGAGGCCGTCGGGACGCTCGTCTCCTAGGCGGGCGTTTCTTCTAGCGACGCCCCGTCAGCCGCGCCAGAAGCCCCTTCCCCGCACCCGACCCGCGCGCCGGCCGCAAATGGGGGGGGGGGGGGGGATGGGGATGGTCCAGCAGCTCTTTGACGGCGGCGAGCGTGACGGGCTTCAGCAGGACGCCGGTAAAGCCGCGTTCCCTGTGCTGCGCGACGGTTTCGACGTCCGCCGTGATGAGGTAGACCGGCAGGTGCCGGCGCGCCGCGTCGGCGCGGATGGCCGCGACAAGCGCCTCGCCGTCCATCTCCGGCATCCAGAAGTCGGTCAGGACGAGGTCGACGGACGGGTCCTTCCGGAGGAGCTCAAGCGCCGCCTTCCCGTTCTTGGCGAGAAGGGGTCGGGAGACGCCGCATCGCGCGAGCATCGACTTGAGGACAAGCCGGTTCACCGACGAGTCGTCGACGACGAGGACGTGCGGCGAGGCGGCGGGCGCGGACGGAGGCCGCGCGTCCGAGGCGGGCGCGCACGCCGCCGCGTCTTCCTCCGCAACCTCGACGTGCCGCAGCGTGACCGTGAACGTCGATCCCCTGCCGACTTCCGAGGTGATCGTCAGTTCGCCGCCCATGAGCGCGGCGAGGCGCTGGCAGATGGAGAGCCCGAGCCCCGTCCCGTCGCGGTGGTTGCGGTCGACGACCTGCTCGAACGGCTGGAGGATGCGGGCGATGTCCTCCTGCGAGATGCCCTTGCCCGTGTCTTCGACGGCGAGCGTGAACGTGCCGTCCCGCCAGGCCGTGCGGAGGGCCACGCCGCCCTCAGACGTGTACTTGAACGCATTCGAGAGGAGGTTGTGGAGAATCTGGCGGAGGCGCTGGGGGTCGACCTGCACGCGCGGCATCGGCGCGATGTCCTCGGTGAACGCGAGCGCCTTGTTGGCGCGCGTCACGTCGAACGCGGCCGCCACTTCGCGCGCAAGGGCCGCCGCGTCGGTCGGCTCCTTGAGGATCTCCAGCTTGCCGCTTTCGAGCTTGGAGAGGTCGAGGATGTCGTTGACGAGGCGCGCGAGCATCCTGCCGCTCGACCGGATCGTCGCGACGTAGCGGCCGAGCTCCGCCTTGTCGTCCACGCCCTGCTCAAGAAGCTCGGAAAAGCCGATGAGGGCGTTGAGCGGCGTGCGGATGTCGTGCGAGACGGACGAGAAGAAGAGGCTCTTCGCCTTTTCCGCCGCGAGGGCGCGGTCGCGTTCGGCCGCGATCCGCCGCCGGTCTCCGCGCTCCCGTTCGACCGCGCGGACGAGGAGGATGAGCGCGACCAGAACGGAGACGAGGACGACGAGCGCGAGCGCCGAGAAGACCTTCCCCACCTGGGCGGAGGTCATGCCCATGTAGCGTTCGCGGAAGTTGGCGTCCCGCTGGCGCGCGAGCTCGCCCATGACGAAGAACTCCTTGATGCGCGCGCGGTCGACGCTCTGCGCGGCCTTGCGGATGATCGACACGAGCTCCGGCGGCGCCTTCGGGCCGGCGACGAGCTCGTAGGCGTCGCGGTCGCGCATGCCGTCGAAGACTTCGTTCTCGACCTGACGCCCGCAGCCCAGCGCCTCGATGACGCGCCCGCCGAGGGAGATGGGCACGACCGTGCAGTCGGCGCGGCGGTCCAGGAGTGCGCGGTAGCAGTCGCGGACGCCGTCGCAGAAGACGAGGCGGTCGATGAGGTCGGGCTGGCAGCAGGCCGAGACAGATGCGGCGTTTTGCCTGTTCACGGCGATCTTCCCCGTGGCGATGATGTTTTTCGGGAGGCCCGCCCGCCGCGAGTAGAGCTGTGGAATCGTGAAGGAGAAGACCTTTTCCCCGAAGCCGTAGAAGTCTTCGTCGAAGGTCAGCGGATACGCCGCCCAGAGGGGCGTCTCCCCGCGCAGAAACCGCGTCCGGGCCGTCTTGACGTCCGTCGGCGGCGCCATGCGGAACTGGAGGCCCGTGCGACGGGAGATCTCCTCGAAGATCACCTTCCCGTGGCCTTCGAGGCCGCCGCCGAAGTCCCGCCCGTCGGCGTCGCGCGGCGAAAAGGCGACGGTCACGTAGCCGCCCGCCAGGCGCCGCGCCGTGAGCCAGTCGCGTTCGGCCTTCGTGTAGGCGGAGAGATCGAAGTCCTTGACGATCCGGTGCTGCACGGCGAGGCCCCGGACGAAGTGCGTCTCCCGGCGCGTGAGGCTGCCGAGCGCGTCGGCGAGCGCGGCGGCCAGGCGCGCGTTGCCCTTGGCCGTGCAGAGGTAGGCGGGCTCGGGGATCTGCACCAGGAGTCGCTTTTCGTAGAGAAGGCCGTCGCACGCCGCCGCGATGACGGCGTCGACCGCGCGGCGGTGGTAGGCCGCGAGGAGGTCGGCCTCGTTCTCGTAGGGGACGAACGCGGCGGCGACCCCGCGCGCGCGCAGCATGTCCCGCAGCTGCTGCGCGGTGGGCGACCCCTGCAGGTGGGCGATGCGCATGCCCGACCACGTCGTCGCGTCGTTCGGGACATAGGGCGCGTCGCGCGGCGTCCAGAGAATGAGCTGGCGATAGCCGACCGGCACGGGCGGAAAGGCGAAGCGCGCGCGGTTGGCGGGCGTGTCGGCGATGCCGTAGGCGAGGTCGAGCCGGCCCGCCGCCACGTCGTCCGCGCCCTGCGCGTAGGTGCCGCAGACCCAGTCGACCGTCCAGCCCTTTTCGCGCGCGAGGATCTCCATCCAGTCCGCCAGGCGTCCCTGCGGACGGGCCTTGCCCAGACGCTGGAAGACGCCCGGATAGGCGAAGGCCGCGACGCGCACGCGGTTCGTCGGCGGCTCGACGCCGAAGTGCGCCTTCCGCCAGGTGTCGAACAGGCCGGGCTCGCCGACGTAGCAGGCGCGGTACGTTTCCGTCAGAAGGCGGAAGAGGTCGCCGCGTTCGCGGCTGACGGCGAAGTAGACGTTGCGCTCCCCGATCTTGACGACCTGTTCGAGCCCGGGCGGCCGGCGCCCTGCGGCGGCGGCGAGGAAGAGCAGGTCCGCCTCGCCGCGTTCGACGGCCTGCGCGGCGGCGGCGCGCGTCGGGCATGCGACGGGCGTGTGCGGGATACCGCTCGTCTCGAAGAACCGTTTGAGGCCGTCGTCGGCGCCGCAGGGTGCCGGCGCGAAGGCGACGCGCAGCGACGGCCAGTCCGGCGGCGCCGCCGCGCGGAGCGCCCGGGCGCGCGCGGGCGTCGCGTAGAGGGCGAAGCGGATGCGGCAGAGTGGCTGGAAGGGGATGTTGAACGACCTGAGAAGCTCAGGCGTGCGGAAGGCCGCGAAGACGACGTCGGCGGCCGGACGGCGGTCGGCATGCCGGACGCGCACGGCTGTGAGGTGCGCCTTCTCGAAGAGATGCTCCATGACCTGCCTGCAGTAGGCCGCGCCCGGCGCCGCTCCGTCGTCGCCGGACATGTCGCCGAGCGTCTCGGCGACGGTGACGGCGCGGGGGGCGGGGATGCCGGAGGCGGCGGCCGGCGCGCAGGAGGCGAACGCCATGCAGAAAGCGCAAAGACCCCTCGCCGCCGCCAGCCTGCCAATCTGTCGCATGTGCCCTCCGGCCCCGTTTCGCGTTGTCCGGGCGACGCCCCTCGCATCCCCCCTGCCTTCGAGGATTGTACCAAACCCCCGACGTGGCGTAAAGCGCCGCGCCGGGGGGGGGGCGTCATCGGCGCGCGCGCGCGGCGGTCATCGTCTCGCCGAAGCGGGCCTTGAACGCGGCGGCGAGGTGCGCGGCGCTGAGTTGGCCGCAGGCGCGGGCGATGTCGCCGAAGGGGCGGTCGCTCTCCGTGACGAGGCGGCGCACGTGGTCGAGGCAGGTCGTGCGGATGACGGCGCCCACGCTCTGCCCGATGGCGCGGCGGAAGCGCTTTTCAAGCGCGCGCACGGTGAAGCCGTGACGGGCGGCCACTTCGCCCACGCGCAGGTTGAAGCCGCACGCCGTGCGGATGTCCTCCAGGACGGCGATGGCCACGGCGTCGTCGGTCTGCATGGCGGCGGTGGAGTCCCGCGCCGTCACGCCGAGGCAGCCGTAGCGGTGGTGCCAGGGCGCCGGGCGGCGGCCCGCCATGAGCGCGTCGAGCATCTCGGCGGCGCGCCGGCCCGCCGCCACGGCGTCCAGACGGATGGACGACAGGGGCGGCAGGGCGGTCTCGCAGAGCGTGGAGTCGTCGTTGACGCCGAGGACGGCGACCTGGTAGGGGACGGGGAGGCGGGCGGCGTGGCAGGCGTCGAGGATCTGCCGCCCGCGCGCGTCGTGCGGCGTGAAGACGGCCAGCGGGCGCGGCAGACGCAGCAGCCACTGGACGAGCGCGGGCATCTCCAGGTTCCAGTTCACGGCGGCGCGGCGCGTGCGGGGGCGCGGGTAGACGGCGGCGCCGTGCCCCTCGGCGGCCAGCGCGGCGAGAAAGGCGTCCCGCCGGGCGAGCGACCAGTTCGGTTCGGCAAGCCCCGTCGCGTCGTAGGCCATCTGCGGCGAGGAGGAGAGGGTGGGGCCGACGTAGGCGAAGTGCCGGAAGCCGCGCCCGAGCAGATGGCCGGCGGCGACGCGCCCGATCGCCCCGTGGTCGCTTTCCACGCGGGCGCAGGCGGCGAGCGGGTGGCCGGGGGCCGCGAAGGGGCCCTGCGGGTCGAGGATGACCTTGGGGACGGGGCAGGCCGCGAGGCGGGCGGCCTCCGCCACGGAGGGGATGCGGGCGATGATGCCGTCCCCCCGCCAGGATTCGGGGAGGCGCTGGTCGCCGATGCCGCCCGGCGTGATGTCGAGTGTCCAGGGCTCGGATGCGCGCACGTGGCGGATGATCCCGCGCAGCAGATCGCGCGAGATTTCCAAGGACGATTCCATGAGGATGGCGACGCGGAAACCCATCGGTCCCGCCAGTCTACCAGATCTGCCGTGCGTCGGCAACGATAGGAGGGCCTAAAAAAGATAGTCATATTCCTTTTTAGGATAGTGCCAGCCCGTGTGCCATGTGCTATGCTTTCCTCTATCTGAAACTGCAAGGCGAAAAAGAGAGGAGGCGGCATGGCGAAGGAGATGATCGGCTGCGCGCTCGCGGCGTGCGCGCTTGCGGCCGGTGCGGGCGTGGCGCGGCTGCCGGACGCGGGCGCGGCGTCTGGGCCGAGGACGTTCACGGGCGAGCTGCGCAAGCAGGGCCCCGGCACGACGTCGGTGGCGCGTGACGACCTCTGCGCCGTGGGCGCGGCGCGGCTGGTCGTGGCGGACGGTACGCTGGCCGTCGCGGCGGCGGACGGCGCGCCGCCGCCCCTGCCCGCGCCCGCCGCTCTCGACGCGGCGGCCCTCTGGCTCGACGCCGCCCGCCCCGCGACGATCCTTCCCGCCGACGGGGTGGCGGGGACCGTGGGGACGTGGCTCGACGCGCGCGAGACGGGGGACGGCTCGGCGGCGAACCCGTATGTGCGTCCGCGCGCCGTCGCGTTCACGAACCTCGCCCACTCCGCCGCCTACGCGCCCGACCCAGAAGGGTGGTTCCCCCGCTACGTCCCCGCGTCGGGCGGCGCGTGCGCTTACGTTGACTTCGGGAGGTATTCGAGCGGGCGCAACGTCCGCTTCGCCGCCGCCGACGGGTCGGGGTTCGCCGTGGGCGGCGTGCGGCAGGCGTTCGCCGTTCTGGGGACGCAGGACGGGGGCTACGGCTTTGTCTTCAATCCCGGTTCGCACCATGCGGTGTTTGTGCCGAAGAGCTACAAGACGCTGGCGGAGGGGACGCTGCCGACGGCCTTCCTCCAGCCGGCGGGCGGGTGGCGCACGTTGGCGTCGGGCCTGTTCCGCGTGGACGGGCGGCCCGTTGATCCGTCCGTCTCAGGGCCCAACGGCGGCTACCAGCTGCTGGACATCACGCCCGGGCGCGACGGCTGGCACGTGGAGGGCCTTTTCTCGTACAACGCGATCGCCAACGACAACGACGGCTACCGCCAGGGCGGCGGGCGCCTGTGCGAGGTGATCCTCTTCGCCTCGCCGCTCGACGAATCGAACCGCGTGGCCGTGACGGCCTACCTGCAGCGCAAGTGGGGGACGCGCGGCGCGGCCCTCTCCCTCGCGACGGCCGGCGCGGGGCGGGTGCTGAAGACGGGCGACGGGGACTGGACGCTCGCCACGCTGGACGGCTCGGAAAGCCGCGAGACGCCGCGCGTCGCGCTGGCGGGCGGCTCCTTCGACGGCGCCCAGCCCGTGGCGTTCGAGGCGCTGGCGGGGACGACGCTGGCGGCGTCCGCCACGGGGGTGGTCGCCGCCGCCGAGGCCCCGGCGGGAACGGTCGTGAAGACGGGGACGGGGACGCTTGCGGTTGACGCGCTCGCGCCGGACGTCGCGCATCTTGCCGTCCGGGAGGGGACGCTCCGCTTCGCCCCGCGTGCGTTCGGCGCATCGGCCTTCCCCACGAACCTCGTGGGGGCCATCGAGGATCCTTCGTTCGAGGCGTTCGCGGATGCGGGCATCAAGCCGGACACGGACCGAAGCCTGAAGCCCGACGCGCCGACGCATGGCTGGCGCAGCGTGCGGCTGGAGGGATCGACGGAGGACGGAAAGGTCACGCGCTGGACGGACGACCCTGCGGCGCACTACTACTACAACGTGCCGGGGCAGCGCTACCCGGACGGCGTCTACTGCGGCGTGCTCCACATCCGGGGCGGGCTGGAGACGGCACTCACGCTCCCGGCGGACGGCGTCTACCGCCTCTCCTTCTGGATCGCGCAGCGTCCCGGCTACGTCGGGCACGAGACGCACATCCTGATCGACGGCGAGGAGGTCGCACAGGTCCAGACCCGGGAGAAGGCGTGGCAACCCTGCGCGTTCCGCCTCCCGTGGCTCGCGGCGGGTGTCCACACGCTCACCCTGCGGAGCGACGCGAACAACAGCAAGGCCTACCGTGACGCGACCGGCGGCGACAGCACGGTGATCCCCGGCAACACGGTCGCGCTGGTGGACGACTTCCGCGTGGACTGGCTGGAGGCCGGGACGGCGGACGTGACGCTCGCGAACCCGAGCTTCGAGTCGGCGTCGTATGCCTTTGGGCGGACGTACCTTGAGAACCCGGCATCGCTCGGCGGCTGGGCGTGCGAGACGGCGGGCGCGGCGGACGCCGTGGTGGTGGAGCGGATCGGAAACGGACGGGAGACGGCGCTGCGCCCGGCGGAGGGTTGCCGCCATCTGGTCCTGCACGGCACGGCGCGGATCGCCCAGACGGTCCGGGTGGCGCGCGCGGGCGCGTACCGGCTCTCCTTCGCGGCGGCCTCGACGGCGGCGGATGCCCGCACGACGAACACCCGGGCGGAGATCGGGGTCTTCTGGAACGGGGCCTCCTGCGGCACGGTGCGGACGACGGATTGGACGAGGCGGTATGCCTTCACGGTACAGGTCGCGGCGGACAACGCGGCCGTGGAGCTGGCGTTCGCGGGCGGCGGTTCGCTCGTCGCGCTTGACGACGTGCGGCTGGAGGCGCTGGACACGGCTGCGGTGCTGGACGAGACGTTTACGCGGGAGGGCGCGTTGGCGGACTGGACGTGCGTCGGCGAGCCGAGCGAAATCCACGACGGCGCCGGCCTGGTGGAGGGCCAGCGGGAGGATCGGATCCCCGGCGCCTGGTGCGACGTCGACTACGACGACCGCCACTGCGTGGGCGTGCGCAACCGCGCCACGCTCGCACGCACGGTCACGTTCCCCGAGGCGGGGACCTACCGCCTGAGCGTGGCGGCGATCGACCGGTTCTACCGCTACAACGGCAGACCGGAGGAGCTGAACCTGTTCGGCGGACAGGAGTTCCGGGCGTGGTATGCGCGCGGGGGCGTGACGAACGAGATCGGGCGGTTCGCGCCCGACACGCGCGAGCGGTGGGTGCGCCATGCGTTCCTCTTCGAGGTGCCGGAGGCGGGGAAAGGGGTGATTGGGTTCAGCGGACTGAAGGAGTCCGTGCAGAAGATCGCGGGCAGTACCCGGTATTTCTCCTGTGGCGGTCTGTTGGACGGCATCGTGGTGGAGAAGGTCGCGCGGGCGGCCGCGCCGACGCTGCCGAAGGACCTCGACATCGACGTGGACGAAGGGGCCTCGCTGGCGCTCGACGCCCCGGTGACGAACGAGGTGCGGACGGTGCGCTACGCGGGGCGCTTCCATGCGGGCGTCCTCGACGCGGCGACGTGCCCGTTCATCACGGGGCCGGGCGCCCTCTTCGCGCGCCCGCGCGGCACGCTGCTGCTTGTACGCTAACGGAAAGGGAGAAGACGCATGACGGGACGAGGCTGGACGATGGCGGCGTGCGCTGTGCTTGCCGCGGGCGCGGCGGCGGCGCCGTTTCTGGAGGGGTATTCGCTCAACGAGGGGCGGCGCGTGGCGTTCACCCAGGCCCTGCCGCGCATGCGGGAGGCGCGGACGGGGAAGACCTGTGGACGCTTCAACAACAAAGACCTCGCGATGCCGGGCGTCCTCACGACGGGCGACCCGACCTGGGGCGACTTCCTCCACCTGCTGCGCAACACGATCAACGGCGAACGGTCCCTCGTCTTCGTGGACGGGCGCAAGATGATGGTGAACAAGAACTGGATCCGCGACCATGTCCACGTGCTGAAGGCCATGCGCCACTGGGAATACGACTATGCGGGGTACGTGGACTTCACGCTCCGGCACCAGCGCGCGGACGGCTGCATCCTCGAACTCGTCAAGCAGGCGGACGACCGCCACTGGCGCTACGCCGCGCCCGAGAGCCGGAAGTTCTTCCCGGACGACAACCTCGCCATGTGCCGCCTCGACATCGAGGCCGACGTGGAGTATCTGCTCGTCGAGGGCGCGACGTACTGCTACCGGATCTCGGGCGACGACGCCTGGCTTGCGCGCGCCCTCCCGCGCCTCGAAAAGGCGATCGACTACGTGACCTCAGACCCGAAGCGCTGGGACGCCCGGCACGGCCTCGTGAAGCGCGGCTACACGATCGACACGTGGGACTTCACCTATGAGCCCGCCTCCGTGACGAACCGCACGTTGACGGCCGCGACGCCCCAGGCGATCATGCACGGCGACAACTCCGGCGTCTACCAGGCGATGGCGCAGCTCGCGTGGCTGAACGGCCGCCTCGGGCGCACGGCGAAGGCGGCCGCCTGGCGCGCGCGGGCGGACGCCCTCAGGGCTGCGATGTACAAGCACCTCTGGAACGGCCGCTTCTTCTTCCACCAGCTGCCGCTCAACGTGCCGCCCGTCGACGCGCACGAGCGCGAACGCCTCTCGCTTTCCGCCGCCTACGACATGAACCGCGGCCTCATGCCGGTCGCCGACTGCCGCAAGACCATCGAGGAGTTCAGGCGCCGCCGTCAGACGACGGACTGCTTCGCCGAGTGGTTCACGGTCGATCCGCCCTACGACTTCACCTTCGCCCGCCACCCGCGCGGCGACTACGTGAACGGCGGCGTGTGCCTCTTCACGGCGGGCGAGCTCGCGAAGGCCGCCCTTGAAAACGGCTACGAAGCGTACGGCTGGGACATTCTCGTGCGCGTGAAGGAGATGGCCGCGCGCGACGGCACGCTCTACTTCCTCTACGACCGCACGACGGCGACGTCGATCAACGCCGCATTGGGCCCGAGCGCCTGGGGCGCGGCGAGCGTCCTCAGCGCCTTCGACGAGGCGCTGGCGGGTGTGCGCGACGTGGGCGTGCGGTACGACGCGATCCGCTTCTCGCCGCGCTGGCCCGTGACGGGTCTCGACGAGGTGCGGTACTTCACGGGCTACGAGGCGGCGGACGCCGTCGTCGACGTGCGCTACGTGCGGCGCGCGAACGGTCTGCGCTACCTCGTGCGCGCGCCCGCGAAGGCGTTGGCGGCGCACATCCTCCTGCCGTCCGGCGCGGCGGCGCGGGAGGTGTGGCTGAACGGCGCGCCGCGCGCGTTCGAGACAACGGCGGTGGGCGATTCGCGGTATGTGGACTTCGAAACGGAAGGGACGGGGACGTATGACATCGAGATTCTGTTTTAGCCTGGCGGGCGCGGCGGCGCTCATGATGGTTGCGGCACACGGCGCGCCGGCGCTCATCTTCCACGCGCCGTTCGACGGCACGGCGGTCGCCGCCGTGGCGAAGGGGGCGGCCGCGCCGCAGGTCGCGCGGGGGCTTTCGTTCGAACCGGGCGTGGACGGCCAGGCCGTGCGGCTCACGGCGGCGGCGAAGAGCGTCCTCCAGTACGCGCTCAAGGGCAACGTGCGGCCTGAGAAGGGCACCGTTTCGCTCTGGGCGCGGCGCGATGGACCGCCCGCCGCGCCGGGGGCGAAGGAGGCGTGGCGCAGGCTCTTCTCCTTCCCCGAGCCGTGCGGGCGGTTCGGTTCGGGCGCGCTGTCGCTCTGGTGGTGGGGGGATCGGCTGCGGGCGGACCTGACGGACTTCGGCCACACGCACCTCGTCCGCGACGGCGTTCCCTCGCCGGACGGCCGGTGGGAGCATCTCGCGTTTACGTGGGACGAGGCGGCGAAGCACGCGCGCCTCTACCGCAACGGCGTCCCCTGCGGCCCCGCCCGCGCCGACGGCCACAGCGAGGTGGCGGCGGCGCTGCGCCTCGCGGCGGAGCGGCGGAAGGATCCCGCGCGCGGCCGCATCCCGTTCCTCTTCGACCGGAAGGACTTCACGCGCTTCTTCGTGGGCTGCCTTGGCGACCGGCAGCAGGTGGACGGGCTCATTGACGACGTCCGCGTCTACGACGGCGCGCTTGACGACGCCGGGGTCCGGGCCCTCTTCGCGGCCCACGCCGACCGGGCGGCGCCGTCGCCGGACAAGCCGGACTACGCGAAGCTTTTCGCCGGGGACGGCCCGAACCCCTACGTGGGCGGCGACCGGCTCGACCTCGCGCTCCGGGCCGAATACCGCTTCGACGCCGCGTCGGTGGCGAAGTGGCAGGCCGAGAAGCGCTTCCGCTCGGTGGGGGCGCTCCGCTTCGGCGCGCTGGGCGGCGTCCCCTACGTCGAGGCCGGCGCGCGGCGCGACGACCGCTTCGCGTTCTTCTTCGACGTCGATCCCGCCGTCAAGCTCTATTGCCTGGAGTTCGACTACCCGGACGACGCGACGCGCACGTGCGACCTGATCGTGCAGTTCCGCGAGCCGCATTCGGACGACTACGCCCTCCAGGTGGGTTACTTCACCGGGGACGAATACCCGAACACGGGCAGGACCCTGACGCACCGCTGCCTCTATTGGACGACGCCCGGCCGGGGCGCGCTCGCGGCGGTCGCGCTGACGGCGCGCGCGGACGTGCCCGCCGCCCTGAGCGCGCTGCGCGTCTACGAGGTGAAGAACGCGCGCCTCCCCGCGCTGGAGGTGAACGCCCCGAAGCCGGCGGACGGCTGGCGCCGCTCCTTCGGCAGCTGGTGGGAGGATCCCTCGATCGGCTGCGACTTCGCGACAGGCGGGCACGGCGCGCACCAGATCTCGGACCTGATCGACCGTACGGTCGCCTACATGAAGTACTGCGGGCAGGACCTCCTCTCCTACCCCGGCGCGTGGTACCACGGCCTCATCGGCGCTACGGGCTACAACCCCCGCGCGCACGCGCCGGACTTCCTCTCCGCCTGGTACGTGAAGTTCGACAAGGCCGGCCTCTCCCTCGTGCCGAACGTGAACCCGAACACGATGCCCCTGCCCCCCGGCGTCGTCACCGCCGAGGCCGTCACGAACGGCGCGCTCCACGCGACGCCCGTCGCGATCCTCGACACGGGCCTCCCCAACACCTACGGCTTCCACAATTCGCCGCCCAACTTCAACTTCCACCATCCCGAGACGCGGGCCTACCTGGAGGGGCTCGTCGACGCGCTCGTGGAGCAGGGCGCGCCCCACCCGAGCTTCAAGGGCGTGTGCCTGCACCTCACCATGCTCTCGCTCTGCTGGTTCGGCGACATCCGCAGCGGCTACAACGACTACACGGTGGAGGCGTTCGCGCGCGAGACGGGCGTGAAGGTGCCGCTCGACAAGACGGACCCCCTGCGCGGGCGCGCCGTGGCGAAGTGGATCCGCGCCCACGCCTATGAACCGTGGGTGCAGTGGCGCTGCGACCGGGTGACGGCGTTCTACGCGCGCCTCGCGGCGAAGCTGCGCGCGCGCCGCGGCGACCTCAAGCTCTGGCTGAACTGCTACGTGCAGCCCGACATGAAGCAGCCCGACTTCATGGAGGACGGCTTCATGACGCGCCAGGCGCGCGAAGGCGGGCTCGACCGCGCCGCCCTCGCCGCGATCCCGAACCTCGTCCTCTGCCAGTCGCAGTTCCCCGCCTTCTGCCGCAAGCGCGAGCGGTCCCTCTTCCCGAGCGACGCGGCCTACCAATTCAACCGCGTCCTCCAGACGCGCCCCGGCTTCTTCGCGCTCACCCGGGGGGCGCGCTTCCCGTGGCTCAACCAGTTCGACCTCTACTGGGAGAACCCCGTCGGGCGCGCCAAGGGGAATCCGCTCAACGGCGACGGCTTCGCGGAGATGGGCTGGCGCGTGACGACGCTCAACCCGTCCGGACGCCACGCCCTGCGCGAGTCCGTGCTGCCGCTGCGCTTCGACGACGTGCTGGGCGTCTCGAAGGGCGGCTACCTCGTCGGCACCTACGGGATGGAGGACGACCTGCGGCGGTTCGCCGCCGCGTTCCGCGCGCTGCCCGCCGTGCGGATGGCGGAGACGGCGCGCGAGGGGAACGTCGTGGCGCGGCAGGCGGACTTCGACGGACGCTCCTACTTCTACGTGGCGAACACGGGCGGCGAGGCGGCCACGCTCGACCTGCGCGTGCCGCCCGGCACGCACGACCTCGTCTCCGGCGCGGCCGTGCAAGGCGGCCTTGCCACGCTCGCGCCCTACGACCTGCGCGCGTTCGCCGCGCCGCGCGGTGCGCCCGCGCTCGCGCCGCTCGCGCGCGCGCCGCCGCCGCCGCCGCTCTGGCCGGGGAACGGGCTCAACGAAGGGCGGCTGGTGACATTCCCCGAACAGCTGCCGCGCCAGCGCTCCACGCTGGGGGCGCGTCCCCGGTGCGGGTCCTACAACAACGTGGAGCTCGCGATCCCCGGCGTCGTGACGACGCGCGACACGGCGCTCGGGGACTTCATGAAGACGCTGCGCGGCACGATCGACGCGGGGCGGCAGCTCGTCTTCGTGGACGGGCGCAAGCTCGCGTGCAACCTCAACTGGATCCGCGACCACGTCCACATCATGAAGGCCCAGCGGCACTGGGGGTACGACCTCACGAGCTTCCTCGACTTCATCCTCGACACGCAGCGCGCGGACGGGCAGTTCTACGAGCTCGTCAAGCAGCTCGACGACCGCCACTGGAGCTTCGTGCCGTCCGACTGCGTGCGGTTCTACCCGCCCGACTACATGGCCCTCGTCCGCCTGGAGATCGAGGCGGACGTGGAGTACCTCGTCGTGGAGGGCGCCACCTACCGCTACAAGGCGACGGGCGACGACGCCTGGCTCGCGCGCGCCCTCCCGCGCCTCGAAAAGGCGATCGACTACATGACCTCCGACCCGAAGCGCTGGGACGCCGCGCACGGCCTCGTGAAGCGCGGCTACACGATCGACACGTGGGACTTCACCTTCGACCCCGCCTCTTCCACGAACCGCGTCCTCACGGCCGCGACGCCCCAGGCGATCATGCACGGCGACAACTCCGGCGTCTACCAGGCGATGGCGCAGCTCGCGTGGTTGAACGGCCGCCTCGGGCGCACGGCGAAGGCGGCCGCCTGGCGCGCGCGGGCGGACGCCCTCAAGGCGGCGATGTACAAGCACCTCTGGAACGGCCGCTTCTTCTTCCACCAGCTGCCGCTCAACGTGCCGCCCGTCGACGCGCACGAGCGCGAACGCCTTTCGCTCTCCGCCGCCTACGACATGAACCGCGGCCTCATGCCGGTCGCCGACTGCCGCAAGACCATCGAGGAATACCGCGCGCGCCGCCGGACGACGGACTGCTTCGCCGAGTGGTTCACGGTCGATCCGCCCTACACGCCCGCCTTCGGCCGCCACCCGAAGGGCGAGTACGTGAACGGCGCCGTGTGCCCGTTCACGGCGGGCGAGCTCGCCAAGGCGGCGTTCGAGAACGGCTACGAAGCCTACGGCTGGGACATTCTCGTGCGCGTGAAGGAGATGGCCGCGCGCGACGGCGGCGTCTATTTCCTCTACGGCGCGCAGGACCGGAAGCCGCAGGGGCGCGGCCCGAGCGCGTGGGGCGCGGCGAGCCTCCTCTCGGCCGTGGACGAGGGCCTTGCGGGCATCGTGGACGCGGGCGTCACGTACGACGCGATCCGCTTCTCGCCGCGCTGGCCCGTCACGGACTACACGCAGGTGCGCTACTTCACGGGCTACGAGGTGTCGGGCGCGGTCGTGGACTGCCAGTACGTCCTGCGCGCGAACGGCCTGCGCTACCTCCTCCGCTCGCCCGCGCGGCGCGTGGCGGCGCACCTCCTCCTGCCGCAGGGGAAGACGGCGCGCGCCCTCCGCGTGAACGGCGAAGCGCGGGCGTTCACGGTCTCGCGCATCGGCGACTCCGCCTACGTGGACGCCGTGGGTGAAGACCTCTCCGGCGTCTGCGACCTCGAAGTGCTGTTCTGAGGCGCGCGAATTTGTGCGCCGGGCGAGGAAACGCCCTACTTTGTGGTATACTGCCCGCAGACCCAAAGGAGACAGGACATGCTGAAGCTTGAAGGTACGATCACGGCGATGGTGACGCCGTTTGACGCGAACGACAACGTCGACGACGGCGCGTTGAGGGCGTTTGTGGACTGGCAGTGCGAAAACGGCGTGGAGGGCATCTGCGCCGTCGGAACAAGCGGCGAGTCGCCCACCCTCTCGCACGAGGAGCACCACAAGGTCATCGAGAAGACGATCGCATTCGCGGCGGGCCGCGTGAAGATCGTCGCCGGGACGGGCGCCAACTCCACGGCGGAGGCCGTCTCCCTCACGCGCGCGGCCATCGCCGCCGGAGGGGCGGACGCCTCGCTGCAGGTCACGCCCTACTACAACAAGCCGAACGCCGAGGGCATCTACCGCCACTTCGCGACGGTCGCCGACCTGGGTCTCCCGATTGTCCTCTACAACGTGCCGGGCCGCAGCGGGCGCGAGATCCCGCTCGACGTCGTGGAGCGCCTTGCGCGCCACCCGAACGTCGTCGCGATCAAGGAGGCCGCCGGCAGCGTCGAGCGCGTGAGCGCGATCAAGGCGCGCTGCCCGGACTTCACGGTCCTCTCTGGCGACGACTCCCTTGTGCTGCCGATGGTCAGCGTCGGCGCCTCCGGCGTCATCTCCGTCGCCTCGAACGTCATCCCGAAGGAGATGGGCGACTTCGTGCGCACGGCCCTCGCCGGGGACATGGCGGCGGCGCGTGCGCTGCACCTGAAGTACTATCCTCTTTTCCACGACCTCTTCATCGACACGAACCCGATCATGGTCAAGGAGGCGCTTGTGATGATGAAGAAGATCGGCCCCGGCTTCCGTCTTCCGCTCTGCGAGACGACGCCCGAGAAGCGCGGGCAGATGCGCGCGACGCTTGCCGCGCTGGGGCTTGTGTAACGTAACCGCCGGGACGAAGGGACAACACGCATGAAGGTCGCGATTCTGGGCGCCGCAGGGCGCATGGGGCAGATGCTCGTGAAACTGGCCGGAGCCGACCCGGCCCTCTCGGTCGTCGCGCAGATCGACGTCGCGGATGGCTACGACACGACGTGGCCGGAGGAAACCGAGGCCGTGGTGGACTTCTCGTTCCACGCCGCCGTGGCGCCGAATGTCGAGAAGGCTGCCGCCCAGGGCCTCGCCTACGTCATCGGCACGACGGGGCTCACGCCCGACGAGCAGGCCCGCGTGGATGCCTGCACGGCGAAGATTCCGGTCGTCCAGGCCGCCAACTACTCGCTCGGCGTCAACCTGCTCCTCGCGCTCGTGCGCCAGGCCGCCGCGGTGCTGGGTCCGCAGTACGACGTCGAAGTCGTCGAGATGCACCACCGCCACAAGAAGGACGCCCCCTCGGGGACGGCCCTCATGCTCGCGCACGCCGCTGCCGAGGGGCGCGGCGTGAAGCTGGACGACGTGGCGTGCTACGGGCGGAAGGGCCTCGTCGGCGAACGCCCGGCGGGCGAGATCGCCCTCCACGCGCTGCGCGGCGGCTCCGTCGTGGGCGACCACACCGTCATGTTCGCGGGCGACGTGGAGCGCGTCGAGATCACGCACCGCGCGCAGAGCCGCGAGGCGTTTGCGGCGGGTGCGTTGCGCGCCGCCCTCTGGGCGGTCGGACGGAAGCCCGGCAAGTACGACATGCGCGACGTGCTGGGCTTCGCCCGATGATGCGCGTTGCGTGCGGGATGGTCTGGGCGCTCTCGCTCTGTGCGCTTTCGGCGGGTGGGGCGGCCGATCGTCCCGTTACGGACAGCCAGGGCGGCGACGCGCGCCCTGTCCGCATCCCCCAGGGCGCCGGGACGTTCGAGATCGAACGTCCCCGTCCCCATGGCGGACCGTGCGTGAAGGCCGCCGCCTTCGGTTTCTCGACGACGAACCGCCACAACGGCGCGGCGCTCAACCGCGCCCTCGCGCATTGCCGCGCCGTGAAGGCGAGCCGTCTTGAACTGGCCCCCGGCACGTATGCGTGCTTTGACGCCGCGCGTGGCATTGTGGTGGCGGATCTCGCCGATTTCACGTTGGACGGGCGCGGCGCCGAACTCGTCTTCCGGCGGCCCGCCCGCCACCACCTCTCCAACTCGGACCGCGTGCCCGACGACGCCAACCTTCTCGTTTCCAACTGCGTGCGGACGCTCGTCGCGAACGTGAAGATGGACTGGGACTGGGAAACGGATCCGCTCTGCGACGTCGGCGTTGTCGTGGGCAAGAATCCCGATCCTTCGGCTTCCGGCGCGGCGTCGTTCGACGTCGAGCTGGAGGGTTGGCCGCAGGGGCATCCGTGGCATGGCCGTCCCATGCCGATCCAAACGATGACGCCCGTCAACGCCGACCGGACGCGCCTGACGGGTGAGCGCCCGAACCGTTTGCTCTTCGGCCTCTGCGAGGGGCACTTCGGGACGAAGATGGCGTGGCTCTCGCCCACGCGCATCCGCATCTGGCCCGGCATCAAGGAACCGGGCCAGTACTACTCGCCCAACTACGACGTCTACTTCGGTGCGGACGTCAACCGCAAGACGGTGGACGGGATCCCCCTGGGGCTGCGCTACCGCCTCTTCCACTCCTACTACGGGAAGAACGGCGTGAACCTCTTCTCCAACCGCCATGTCACGCTGGAGGACATCGACATCTTCAGTTGCTTCGGCATGGGCGTCGTCGTGGACGGGGCGTCGGAATACACGCAGCTTGTCCGCGTCAACGTCGAGCCGAAGAAGGGACGACCCACGTCCTGTACCTCGGACGGCCACCACATCGCCCGCTCAAAGGGGCACACGAAGTTCATCGACTGCCGCATCGCCTTCCAGAACGACGACGGCTTCAACTGGCACGACTGCTTCACGCTCGGCGTGCCGCACGGTGCGCGCCGTCTGCGGATTACGCAGAAACGCGGCTACGCCTATTTCGGCGCCGTTCCCGGCAGCGAGATCGAATTGGCCGACGCGCACTTCAGGCCGACGGGCTGGACGGCCGTCCTGCGCGCCGTCGAGGGCGACGACCTTGTCTTCGACACGCCGCTGCCCGCGCTGCACGGGGAACACTTTCTCGTCTTCGACAACACCTACCGCAGCGACTACGTCGTCATGAAAGGCTGCACGGTCTCCGACACGCATTTCCGAGAGATCGTCCAGCCGCGCCACGTCACGATTGAGGACTGTACCTTTCTGCGGACGGGCGGCGGCATGAATTTCCTGTCGGCGCACGCGCGGGAACTCTGGTGCGAGGGGCGCGGCGCGCACGATGTCGTCGTGCGCAACTGCCGCTTCGAACACACCCAGACGCTCGCAGACTGGGCGAAGGGGGGCGATTGGCCCGAATTCCTGGTACGCATCTCCTTCCCGGCCCCGCTGGGGTCGAAGCGTCTCTTCACGACGGAACTGCCGGCGGGATTCGACCGGGGCTTCTTCTCCGACATCCTCATCGAGAACTGCACGTTCGTCGATTCCGCCGGTCTCCTGCTGCAGCTAAACCTCGGGCGCAACGTCATTTTCCGCGACAACGACATCGTGTTGACCGGGCGGCGTCCGGTTCGCCCGGCCACGGGCGGCTTCCGCCTCGGGCACGTCGAGGACGTGTTCATCGAAGGCAACCGCTATCGGTGTGCGCCGGGCGTGAACGTGCTGCCCAAGGTCGAGGCCGCCGAGGCGGCGCGGGGCGTCGTCGTGCGCGGCAACGTGCTGACGCGCGAAACGGAGTGAGCCATGGACGGCACGGACGCATGGTGTTCACGGGGCATCCGTGGGAGGGGCCGACGTCCCCGGCGGCCCGCGTCCCCGTGGCATTCCCGTGGCGTTCCCGTTGGCGTTCCCGTGGGCGTCCCCGTTGGCGTCCTCGGCGGCCCGCGTGCCCGTTGGCGTTCCCGTGGCGTTCCCGTGGGCGCGGCGCGCCGGGGACGTCGCGCCCGACCAGGTGACGCGGTGGTGGGGCATGGTAGGGGCCGACGTCCTCGGCGGCCCGCGTCCCCGTGGCGTTCCCGTTGGCGTCCCCGTGACGTTCCCGTGGGCGCGGCGCGCCGGGGACGTCGCGCCCTACCAGATGACGCGGTGGTGGGGCATGGTAGGGGCCGACGTCCTCGGCGGCCCGCGTCCCCGTGGCGTCTCCGTTGGCGTCCCCGTGGCGTTCCCGTTGTCGCGGCGCGCCGGGGATGTCGCGCCCTACCAGATGACGCGCACGGGGGCAACGCGGCCGACGTCCCCGGCGGCCCGCGTCCCTGTGACGTCCCCGTGGACGCGGCGCGCCGGGGACGTCGCGCCCTACCAGATGACGCGGTGGTGGGGCATGGTAGGGGCCGACGTCCTCGGCGGCCCGCGTCCCCGTGGCGTCTCCGTTGGCGTCCCCGTGGCGTTCCCGTTGTCGCGGCGCGCCGGGGATGTCGCGCCCTACCAGATGACGCGCACGGGGGCAACGCGGCCGACGTCCCCGGCGGCCCGCGTCCCTGTGACGTCCCCGTGGACGCGGCGCGCCGGGGACGTCGCGCCCTACCAGATGACGCGGTGGTGGGGCATGGTAGGGGCCGACGTCCTCGGCGGCCCGCGTCCCCGTGGCGTCTCCGTTGGCGTCCCCGTGGCGTTCCCGTTGGCGCGGCGCGCCGGGGACGTCGCGCCCTACCAGGCGGTACAATCCCGGAAACGTCCCTTCCGTTTAATCCTTTCCAGAACAATAAGACGTGTGTGGATTTTTATGCACGACGTGTCAGAACGGGAGCTTGACGACGCCTTATTACCTGATAAGGAAATAAGGAAAAAACGAGGTGTTTTCCAGAAAGGCTACGTAATGGTGAACAAGAAGCTGATTCTCATGTTTGTTTTGGCAGGAATTGCCGCTGGAACAGGACACATGGCCCGGGCGGCGAGTACATCGAGTAGGTCGGCGCGGGCAAGCGGGAATGCGAAGCCTATCACGCAGGCCGAACCCGCTTCCGCCACAGACCCCCTTGACGACGTAGACTGGCGACCGGGGCCGTCCGAGGACTGGTTCGTCAACTGGGACAAGGCGCTTGCCGAGGCGAAGCGGACCAAGAAGAAGTTGTTCGTGTTGAGTACGGGGAGCGACTGGTGCCACTGGTGCATTAAGTTGCGCGAGAACGTGCTTGAAAAGCCGCAGTTCCTGGACTTCGCCCGCACGAACCTCGTCCTCGTCTATCTGGACAGCCCGAACCGGGATCCGCTCGGCGCGGCGCAGAAGGTACACAACAAGCTGCTCAAGAAGGTGTTGCAGCTTTCGGGGGGCGTCCCCAGCACGGCGGTCTTCACCGCGCAGGGGCGGCGGCTGGGGCAGATCGGCGGCGGCGGGCAGACGGTTTCGGAATACGTGGCGCGGCTGAGGGAAATCTGCGCGAAGCGGGGCGAGACCTCTGGGCAGGAGAAGACGCGCCTGCTCTTTGCATCCGGCTACGCCGCCGCAGCAGCGGCCATTGCGGCGGAACGGGCCAAACTTCCGCCCGTCACGCGGGAGGACTTCAAGGCATCCGTGACGGGCATCGCGGTTGCGGAGGCGATGTCTTCGGAGAAGCTGAAGACGCGGCAATTCCGTCCCCTTGACACGCCGCAGACGGTTCCCTTTGGAAAGCGGGTGTTCTTTCGGATGGAATACGAGATCCCGAAAGGCTATGAGGCGCGGATCTGGGTTCGCCCCAAGTGGGGATGGGATGACAGCGAACGATACGACAAAAGCATGTCATTTTGTCATAGCGCGTGTTCGCTCCTGCGCGGGAAGGGCGTCCTCCAGCCCTTCATCTCCCTGTTGGAACGGGGAAAGACGTGCGACTTGAAGGCCGTTCAGATTTCGATACAGACCGAGCCCGAACTTGACGACGATCCCGACGGATACGGGTGGGACGGTGGCGAGGCGAACGTCAATGTGCGGTTCTTCGCGAAGGGCGAGAAGGGCGTCGGCGTGGGGGACGACGAAGACGGGAAGGAGGCGAAGGACGTGGAGGCTGAGGGGAAGGAGGCCGACGCGAAGGCGGACAAGCCGAAGCCGCCCGTCAACGACCGCCGCTGGAAGAAGGGGCCGAACCGCTTTTGGTTCGTGAACTGGGAGAAGGCCGTCGCCGAGGCACAGAAGACGAAGAAGAAGCTGTTCGTCCTGAACACGGGAAGCGACTGGTGCGGGTTCTGCATCCGGCTGCGCCGGGAGGTGCTGGAGTCGAGCAAATTCCAGCGCTACGCCCGCCAGAACCTCGTGCTCGTCTATCTCGACGATCCGCGGAAGACGTCTCTGCCGCCCGACCAGAAGAGCCAGAACGACGAGGTTCGTGAAATCCTCGGCTTTGGCGGCGGCGTGCCGGCCGTCAAAATCCTGGAGCCGGACGGCGAGACGGAGATCGAGACGATCATCGGCTACAGGGGACCGCTGGACGTCTATCTGAAGAGGCTCAGCGAAGCCGTTGCGGGTGGAAGCAAGTAAGCCCACGAGTGGCAGGATATCGCATGGTAGGGGCCGACGTCCTCGGCGGCCCGCGTCCCCGTGGCGTTCCCGTGGGCGTCCCCGTGACGTTCCCGTGGCGTTCCCGTTGGCGCGGCGCGCCGGGGACGTCGCGCCCTACCAGGTGACGCGGTGGTGGGGCATGGTAGGGGCCGACGTCCTCGGCGGCCCGCGTCCCCGTGGCGTTCCCGTGGGCGTCCCCGTGGGGCATGGTAGGGGCCGACGTCCCCGGCGGCCCGCGTCCCGGCGGCCTTCCCGTGCGCGTGCCCTGCGGCAGGCGGCGCACGCCGACTTGTGGTATACTGCCGACATGAGAAAGCTGTGCATGATCGGCATTGCGGCGGCATGGACTGCCGCCTCCGCGTATCTGCCGCCCGTCGAGGAACGGGCGGGCGTCCGGGTCGAGATCGGATCGTTTCCGCAGAAGACGGAGCGGCCGGGAACGAACCCGTATGCGTGGCCGCTCGGCGTCACGGAGGTGAAGGCCGGCGCGCCGCGTGCGTTTCCCGTGACGCTGGAGAACAAGACGGAAAAGTCCGTCGCGGGCACGCTCGAAGTCTGGATGAACGACGACTGGCAGGTCGCGGGCGCGCAGGGCGCGCTCACGCTCGGCCCGCGCGAGACGTGTACGCGCACGTTCACGGGAACCGCCCTCCCGCGCGCGCTCAACGCGCTCTGCCCCGTCCACGCCCGCTTCACGCCGACGGGCGTGAAGCCCGAGGACGCGCCGCATCCGATTGCCGTCTTCATGTATCGGAACCCCGACGCGCCGCGCGCGAATCCCTGTCCGAAGCGGATCATGCCCGCCAAGGACATCTGTGGACCGGGGGTCTTCCGCCTGGACCAGGGCTTCCGTCGGACGACGCGCGTTGAGGTCGGCGGCAAGGTTGTCCAACTGCCCGAAGACGGAAATGCGGCTGAATGGGGCGGCGGCATGACGAAGGGACGTGTGAGCGCGGGCGGCGTCGTGAAGGACGGCTATCGCAGCCATCCGCCCTACCGCAAGGGCGCGGGCTTCGTCTGGAGCGACTATCCGCTCACGTTGGGCAAGGAGACGCCGATCGTCTTCCGCTGCTCGAACTTCCTCGTCTCGAACGGCGACCAGCCGCCGTCCGACGGCGTGGAGTACAAGGTGTTCGTGCTGGAGGAGGGGAAGGCCCCGCAGGAGGTCGCCGCCCATCTCGTCACGAAGGTCCTGACGTGGCAGGACCTGACAGCCGACCTCTCGCCGTGGGCGGGGAAGAAGATCACGCTGCGGCTCTGGACGGGGCCCGGCCCCAAGATGAACACGTGCTGCGACGGCGGCGGTTGGGGCGACGTGACGGTGACGGCCGGCGCGCGCCATCAGCCGCCGACGGCGGCGGACTGGGCCGCGCGCGAGGCGCGGGCGGTGGCGGCGGCGAAGGCCGCGCTGGAATCCGGAACGGACGCCGCCCGTTGCCGCTGGCGTCTGGACGCGGGGGACCGCCGCTACGGCGCGGGCGTCGTGTTCGGCGGGCGGGGGCTGCTCGACGGCGTCCTCGCATTCACCGACGGCGAGCAGGTGGTCGCCTACCGGGGTTTCACCGCCGACGTCGAAGAGGGAGATTGCCCCTTTGTTTTTGAGCTGCCGACGGCCGAGATCCGGGAGGAGAAGGGGACGTTGCGCCTCCAGTGGTCGATTCCCGGCGTGACGCGCGACGCCTGCGGCTTCCCGCGCCTGACGAAGATCGCGGTGGGCCCCGCCTCCGTGAGGCCGTTCCGCGTCTACGCGGGTTTCGGCAACGTGATCGAGGGGCCGAAGAAGTTCACGCTCGGCGCGAGCGGGTTCGGCCTCTCCACGCGCCACGTGGGCGCGGACTACGCGAACGGGCTCTCCGTCGTCCAGGCCGTGGACGTGCCGCCGGACCGGCTTGTGTGCGACGGCGACGCGCACCTCTTCGCGCTGGAGGCGCACCACGACGCGCTCTTCACGTTCGTCCCTTCGTCGAAGGGGGCCTTTGACGCGGCGCGCCGCTTCCGCGCCGTGGCGGGCTACCGCAGAAGCCCGGGCCTCGGCCGCCTCGGCGCGCGGATGTGCCTCGACCAGTGGAGCGGCGACTACGCGAAGGCGGCGGAGGGGATCGCCGAGGCCGCGAAGTACGGGCTGAACGACGCGATCTTCGTGAAGCACGACTGGCAGCGCTGGGGCTACGACTACCGGCTGCCGGAGATCTATCCGCCGCGCGGCGACGCGGCGGCGTTCGGCGCGCTGCGGGAAGCGTGCCGGGCGGCGGGCATCCTCTTCTGTCCGCACGACAACTATACGGACATCTACCCGGATTGCGACGACTATTCCTACGACCTCGTCGTCTTCAACCTCGACGGCACGCCGCAGCGGGCGTGGTTCAATCCCGGCCGCCACGCGCTCTCCTACCGCTGGGCGCCGCATGCGTTCCACCCGTGGTGCCTCCGCAACGCGAAGCTCCTGAAGGCGGGGTACGACCCGGACGCCGTCTTCATCGACGTCTTCACGGCGCACGGCCCGTTCGACTACCTCGACCGCGCGGGGCGCTTCCACACGAAGATGGAGACGTCCGCGAACTGGGCGAAGGGCTTTGAGATGTACCGCGCCGGCTTCGGCCGCCCGGATGCGGTCTGCGTGAGCGAGGCCGGGCAGGACCACCTGGTGGGCGTGGCGGACGCCGGGCAGAGCGACCACTTCGGCGCGGCGAAGCTCGTGGGCCGGGCGAACTTCGCGGACGCGGAGCGCACGCCGTGGCACGACATCGTGACGCACGGATCCTACGTCCTCTTCGCGGGCGGCCTCGGCGGGCGCTATATGGAGGAGGACGGCTGGCACAAGGGCGGCGACGCCGAGCTGCACGGCTACGCCTCCGACGACTACCTCTCGAACACGGTCATCGGCGGACGCAACCCGATGTGCCACGGACCGTTCTCCCGGAACGCCGTCATGACCTACTGGCTGCAGCACGACGCCTGCGCCGAGCTGGGGCGCGCCGAATTCCTCTCGCTCGCCTACGACGCGAACATCCACCGCCAGCACGCGGTCTTCTCGGACGGCGGCGAGGTGTGGGTCAACCGCCAGACGAACGCCGTGTGGACGCTCGCGAACGGCGTGACGCTGCCGCCCTACGGCTACTACGCGAAGACGCGCGGCACGGAAAGCGCCATTGCGGAGAAGGGCGGCGTGCGCTGCGCGTGGGCGAAGGCGGCGGGGATCGCCTTCTTCGACGCGCGCAAGCCGGCAGGGCGGAACGCCTACGGCGCGGTGTCGTCGGTGCTGCGGGCCGAGCGGGTGGCGGCCGACCGCGTGCGGCTCGTCGTCGCCTGGGAGACGCTGCGTCCGCTCAGGGGCTACCGCCCGTTCGTCCACATCTGCACGCCGGACGGCGCGCGCGAGGGGATCGTCTTCCAGCGCGACCTCGCCCTCACGCAGCGGATGTTCGAGACGCCCGGAACATACGAGGTGCCGATCGACCTCGCGGTGCCGAAGGGGACGAAGGCGGGCACGTACACGGTGCGCTACGGCGCGTGGCAGCCGGCGGACGGCGGGCGCCTCGCGATCGGCGGCGCGCGCAGCGACGGCGGGCGGCGCGTCTGCGGCGGCGCGATCGTCGTCGCGACGCGCGGGGGCGCGGTGGCGGACGTCGCCTGGAAGCCGGATGCGGCGCCGGACGCCCAGGCCGCGCGCGACCGGCTGCTCGGCGTGAACCGCGCGGGCGTCGCCGTCGACTTCGGCGGCGTGAAGACGGACGGCTCGTTCCGCCTCGCGCATCCGGCGGCGGGCGCGTGGACGCTCACGCCGCTCCCCGGTTCGGACGGCTTCAAGGCCGAGATCGACCTCGCCGCGTTCGGGGCGCCGGGCGCGTCCGTCGCGGCCGTCGACGCGCTCGAACCCACGGAGGGGGCCGTGCCGCCGACCTGGCACCAGGACGGGAACGTGCTGACGCTCGCGGCGGATGCGCGGGCATTCGCCTACCGGATCCGATTCTGACCGTTCTGCGGCCGCCGCCGGGGAACGCCGTTCTTCCGAACGCCTTGGCTGCACGGGCACCCCCGCCTCGTGGCCGCATGCGTCCAAGGCGCACGGCGATATGCTATACTAGCGGCATGGAAGAGAAGGAACAGGCCCCGCACATCGCGCTGCCGCTCAAGTACCGCCCGATGACGTTTGACGACGTCGTGGGGCAGGAACACGTCGTGCGCACGCTGCGCAACGCCATCGCGAGCGGGCGCATCGCGAACGCTTATCTCTTCATCGGCCCGCGCGGCATCGGCAAGACGACGACCTCGCGCATCCTCGCCAAGGCCCTCAACTGCACGAACCCGAACGGCGTGGAGCCGTGCGGCGCGTGCGAGAACTGCCGCCAGATCGCCGCCGGCCGCTCCATCGACGTGACCGAGCTCGACGCGGCCTCGCACAACAAGGTCGAGGACGTGAAGCCGATCATGGACGCCGTGCAGTTCAAGCCCGTCGCCTCGAAGTACAAGATCTTCATCATCGACGAATGCCACATGCTCACGGGCGCGGCCTGGAACGCCCTCCTCAAGACGCTGGAGGAGCCGCCGCCCTACGTGAAGTTCATCTTCGCGACGACCGAGGGCGACAAGATGCTCGCCACGATCGTCTCGCGCTGCCAGCGCTTCGACCTGCGCCGCATCCAGACGCACCAGATCGCCGCGCGCCTCCGCTACATCTGCGGCAAGGAGGGCATCGAGGCGGACGAGGACGCCCTGCTCGCCATCGCGCGCGGCGCCGAGGGCGGCATGCGCGACGCGCTCAGCTCCCTCGACCAGCTCATCGCCTTCACGGGCGAGCGGATCACCGAGGACGACGCCCTCGGCGTCTTCGGCCTCGTCTCACGCAAGGCCCTCGAAGACCTCGCGGGCGCGATCCTCGCGGGCGACGCCGCCACGATCCTCCGCTCCGTCGAGACATTCGATTCCGCCGGCAAGAACATGCGCCGCCTCGCGGGCGAACTGCTCCAGCATTTCCGCAACCTCCTCGTCTACCAGACGCTCGGCGCCGGGGAGAACGGCCTGGAGGCGACGCCCGACCAGATCAAGACCCTCGCCGCGCAGGCGAAGCTCTGCCCCCCCGCGCGGATCTTCCGCATCGCCGACCAGCTCGCCGACATGGAGGACAAGCTCCGCCACGTGCTGAGCGTGCGCACGCTCATCGAGATGACGCTCATCCGCGCCTCCCGCATCGCCACCGTCGCGAGCATCGAGGAGCTGCTGCGCGCCGTCCGGGCCCTGAAGGGCCCCGTCGCCGCGCCGGCGCCTGCGGCACCCGCGCCTCCCGCCGCCGCGCCTTCCGCCGCCGCCAGTACACAGACCGCTAGTCTTTTCATTTTCATCATCATACCCTCCTTATAGGAAATCAGTTTCACTA
>CAKUCX010000013.1 GCA_934643865.1 uncultured Kiritimatiellota bacterium | reverse complement strand
GCCCGACCGGCGTCCGGCCGAACTGGTTCTCCTCGAACCAGCGCAGCGTCTCGGCCCGTCCGCCCTGCTCCCAGGCCTTGACCTGCGGCGAGATGCCGTTCCAGTACTTCTTCGGGGCGTCCGCGCCCGCCGGGCAGGCCCGCACGCTCCAGGTCGGGGACGGGAAGTCTGCACATCCCCCCTGTACAGCGTCCGTCCCGGCCAACGCCACAATCGCCGTAAGAAGCAAAGAGATCTTTTTCATCGTCGTTCTCCTCCCATTCCCTTTATTTCACGATCAGGATGAACCCCTGCTTCGCGAAGACAAGCCCCGAAGCGTCCGCCCGGGCAAGCGCCCATGTCGGGCCCGGATCGCCGTCGAACGAAAGCGTCCAGTTCTTCAGGTTCTCAGTACCCGCACAGTCCTCGAACGAGCAGGGTATCGTGAACGCGCGTCCCGCATCGATCGGCACCTCGACCGTCAGCGTTCCCGTCGGAGCGAAGGCGACACCCCGGAAGATGCCCGCCCAACCGACGCCGACGGAGAGCCCCGTCGCGGCCGGTGCGCCGCGCACCTCAAGCGTCGCCCCCGTCGCGACCGCAACCGTCCCCAGCGTCCGTCCCTTCACGCATATTCCGTCCTCGGAGGCAATAGGGAAGCCCGTGGAGGCGACATCGTATGGACGCGCATCCGAGAGCCAGTAGTTCTGCCCGGTACGGCAGGTGAGGTAGTCGGATTTTGCATCCAGTGTCCGCCATGTCCGGCCGTCCGGGCTTCCCTCCAGCGTCCAGTCGGTCACCGTCCACTTGAAGGGCTTTTTCTCCGTGCTTTCGTACCAGCCGCTGACCAGGTCGTAGCCGCAGACCGTTGCCTCAGACGGCAGCCGGAAGACAAGCGCCGTGCCCAGCGGCCAGCGTGCCGTCGTGTTGTCCACATACGCCGTGAAGAGGTTTCCCGGCGCATACCGTTCCATGACGTCGACGCCCGCAGCATCCAGGGCGACCTGTCCGGGTTCAAGGGCATCGAACGCCCTCCCGTTGGCCTCCGCGTTGTAGGCGATGCCGCGGGCGACGTCCCGGTGCGCCGCGTCGAAGAGCGCGAGATGCCCCAGCACGGCCGTCTTCTCCGCCGCGCTGTAGAGTTTCAGGGGCGTGAAGCGGAACCAGGAAAGCGCCGACGAAAAGTTCATCTTCAGGACACCGGCGCGCACGGTCACGCCGCCGTCGGTCTCAAGGTTTCCGTCCAGTTCCCACGTCCCGGTCCCCTCCTTGACGACGGAGACCGTACCGACGCCGTTCGTGACGTCCAGAAGACGGCTGTCCGTTCCGTCACCGTCGAGGTAGAGATGGTTGACGCCCGGCTCAAGGGCCGTCACGCCGCACAGGGTCAGGCGTCCGCCTGCGGAGGCGTTGCGCAGACGGGCCGCGCCGCGAATCGCGATCGGGCGCGTCAAGGCTCTGGCGTCGGTGTCGCCCACGTAGGAGAACACGGCGAGCGACGGCGCAGGCTCCGTTCCGCCATCGCCGAGCAGGTACGCATACGGCACAGCCTTTGCGTCGTCGCGCGAACCGCTGTACGGTGCGTGAAGCACGGTCGCGTCTCCCAGCGAACAGGCCGTGCCGGCTTCCGCAAGCGATTCGTACTCAAGCGTGCCGGATTCGACGGAAATGGCGCCCTTGTAGGTTGCGGCCCTTGCCGAGAAACGCCAACACCCGGATCCGCGCTTCGTGATGTGGACTGCCGCGCCGGACGGCTCGGAAAAAGTTCCCTGCAAGGAACAGGGAACGGTATTCGAACCCGACAGCACAAGACGCATCATGAAATCCGGATCGACGCCATCGCACGTGAACGGCCCGGTGAACGTGACGCCGCCCTGCGCACCGCCATCCAGCGTGAACGCACCCTGCGGGTTGCTCGTGAACGTGAACCGCCGCGCGGTTGTCTCGCCCGGCGCGCCGAGGTAGAGAAGCGTCGCGTCGCCGTGTCCCTGCATCCAGACGCCCGACGTGCCGAACGACCCAGCCTCCGAACCCACGCCAAAGGACGCAACGCCCATGATGCCGCGCTGCAGGCGAAAGTCCCTGCGGCTTTCGCTCGACGGCTTCAGAAGACGCTGGTTTCCGCCGTCCAGCGTGAAGGCGAGGTTTTCCGGAACAGTCCCGCTGAATGTGAAGGCCCGGCCGTCCGCAGCCCCCACAAGAACGAGCTGCTGTGCCTTCGTCGTGTCCGCCTTCGGATGCACGACGAACGTGCCGTCGCCTGAGATCCCGCGTACCGTCAAGTTTCCGCTGCGCGGCAGGCAGACGACGCCGGGGCTCGCGATCTCAAGAGGCGGCAGGGGACGCCAGGCGGCATCGGTGAAGTCCGCCGCCATCTCGACGCGACCACCGCGTACGACGATCCGGCACATCCGGGAAGCGTCCGGCGGAAGGACGACCGTGCCCGCTTCAAAGGCAAATCCGCCCGCCATGGAGGATTCGGGCGAGCGGAAGACCAGCGTTCCGCTCCCCTTCCGCACGACGGCACCGTCTCCCGCCAGGGCGGTCGCAACCTCGTAATCCGCATCCAGGTCAAGCGTCAGCACGGTCGCCTCCCCGCGTGCAACGGCGTACTTGGCCCGCATGAGAACGGGCATCTCCGCATCCGTCACGGTCACGGAAGCCCGAATGTTGATGTCATCGCCAGCCTGAGGTATCGCGCCGTCTTTCCAGCGCGTCGGATCCGTCCAGGCGCCGGTGCCGCCCTCCGCGTCCGTCAGGAGCGTACAGGACGCGGCGCCGCAGGGAAGGACGGCAAACGGAACAGCCAGCATGAAGGCTGCCGCCACAATCAGATCTCGTTTCATAGGGGGCTTTCCTTTATAATGTTTACAATGGCAGATGGACGACAACACAAGTGTAGCACAGGCCCACGCATGTTTTCAGCACGAATTAAATACGCTTTCAGGCAAGTTGACGCCATGCACCTGGAACTGCTATACTCCCGCGCATGAAGAGATTCCCTCCTCGTGCCCGCAAGGTCTTGTTGGCACTCGAAATGAGCAACGCGGCCGGACGCCAACAGCTCGTCGGCATCTTCCGCTTTCTCGGCGCGGGCATCGGATGGGATGTCCGGATCAACCAGCCGGCGACCGAACTGACGGCGGCGTCCGCGAGAATGGTCCTCCAGAACCGCTTCGACGGCATCATCACCGCGCTTCCCTGCGCGGAAAGCGTTCGCGCACGGCTCGCACGGGCCAACATTCCGACCGTCCTCCTCGATATTCCGTACGACGGGTTTCCGCGCGCCACGACGAGCCGGCTGGATATCGACGACATGGAAATCGCCGGAAACGCAGCCCGCTATTTCATCCAGCAGAACCGCTTCGCGGACTTCGCGTTTGTTGGGAACGACGATGGCGAGAATTGGCTCAAACGCCGCAGGCAGGCGTTTCGCCGCGCACTGCTCCGGCTCGGGCACACCGCCAAGTACCTGAGCGGATCCACGCCCACCGAAGGTGGCACGCATGTCGCGGCCCTCGCACAGGGGCTTGCCGCGCTTGCGAAGCCCGCCGCCGTCTTCTGCGCAAACGACACCTACGCCGTCCACACGTTGGATGCCTGCCGGCGGGCCGGACTCGCCGTGCCAGACCAGATCGCGATTCTCGGCGTCGACGACGATGAGTACATCTGCAACCTTTCCAGACCGCCCCTCTCCAGCATCCGCCCCGACTTCGAGAACCAGGGCTTCCAGGCCGCAAACGAACTCGCGCGGCTCATGGACGGCCGGCATCGCGGGCGGATACGCCGCATCGCCCTTCCGTCGGCCGTGACCGAACGGGCCTCGACCCGTCAGATTCCGTCCCAAAAGGCGCTCGTCAACCGTGCCAAGGACTTCATCAAGCTCAATGCCCGGCATCCGATTTCCGTCGGGGACGTTGTCGTCCACCTGGGTGTCTCCCGGCGGCTCGCCGACCTGCGTTTCCGTGAGGTCGAGAACCGGTCAATCCACGAGACGATCACGTTCTACCGGCTCGCGCACGTCAAACGGCTCCTGCGGGAGACGCAGTTGTCCATCGGCCAGATCACGCACCTCTGCCGCTTCACCCGCGCCGCCACGCTCAAGGAGCTTTTCCTCAAGAAGGAAAGGATGTCCATGCGCGACTACCGATCTTCCGTGCAGGCGGCGGGCAAAACGGGCCCCGGACAGCGCCCCAAGGACCCTTAACGACGTCCATGCACGCGATGGGCCGGGTCCGGCGCATGGCATCCCTTCGAACGCCGTGACGCCCTTCCCGCCATCGTCGGGCCGCCGATGCAGCCCGCGCCAATGCAGACGATGTTTCTGTTCATCTCTCGCGGCACGGCGCCTAGACGCGGTAGAACGCCTCCCAGCCCTTGCGCGGCGTGCCCTTCGAGCCCTTCAGGAGGGCGTTCGCCTCGGCGTCGCCGGCGATGGTCTTCGTGGCGGGGTCGAACGTGATGTTGCGGTTGAGGCGCTGCGCGATGCACCCCAGGCAGAAGACCTCGCTGAGCGGACCCGCCACCGAGAACGGCGAGCGCGTCGCCTCCTGGCCCATCACGCCGAGGAGGAAGTTCTTGTAGTGGTTCGAGCCGGGCTTCGGGTAGTCGGGCGTCTTCCCGCCGTCGCAGCGGAAGATCGCCGACGTGTGCGAGCCGCCCTGCCACCAGGTGCCGTCGGAGAGGCCGAAGAACTTGCCGGGGTTGAGCGTGCGCTTCTTGTCCGCCACGGACCCCTTCGCCGCCGGGATGTCCTTCCCCCACTCCACCGCGCGGTGCCCCTTCGGGAGCGCGGGCAGGTTCTTCACGCCCTCGTACCATTCGAGGTCGACGGCGGGACGGCGGCCCTTCGCGGCGAACTTGAAGATGAGCGTGTCCTGCATCGGGAACACGTACGGGTTCCAGCCCTGGACGTCCTTGATCTGCACCTCCGTCGGGAGGCCGAGGTCGAAGAAGCGGTGCATCGTGTCCATCGTGTGCGCGCCCCAGTCGCCGAGGCAGCCGTTGCCGAAGTCGTACCAGCTGCGCCATTCGCCCTGCACGTAGTCCTTCGAGTAGTCGTGGAAGCTCGCCGTGCCGAGCCAGGTGTCCCAGTCAAGCCCCTTCGGCATCTGCTCGCCCTTCGGGAAGGCGGCGACCTTGCCGTTCCACTTGTGCCAGCGGCGCGGATTGTTCATGTGCGCGACGAGGCGCGTGAGCTTCGAGACGTCGAGGATGCCCGTCTCGACGTAGTGCTTGAACTGGTAGTAGTTGTTGCCCGAGTGTCCCTGGTTGCCCATCTGGGTGACGACGCCGTACTTGCGCTCCGCCGCCATCAGCAGCTCGCACTCCTCGAACGTGTGGGCGAGGGGCTTCTCGGAGAAGACGCCGAGCCCGCGCTTCATCGCCGCCATGAGGGCGGGGAAGTGCGAGAAGTCGGGATTCATCACGGCGACGGCGTCGATCTTGCCGTCCATCGCGTCCAGCATCTTGCGGAAGTCGCGGAAACGGGGCACGTTCGGGTACTGCTTGAGCGCGGCGACGCACTGCTTGCCGTCGAGGTCCGTGTCGCAGAGCGCGGCGATCTGGACGAGGCCGGTCTTCTCGAACTCCCGGATGTCGTTCCAGGCCTGCTGGCCGATGCCGACACACGCAAGGCGCACCTTGCCGTCCGGGCACTTCGCCGTCGTGCAGGCGCCGATGTACGGGAACGCGCCGGCGGCAAGCGCGGCCTTCATGAACGAGCGGCGGGAGAGACGAGGATCGTATTTCATTCTTTTTCCCCTTGACGTTGACATTCGACGTTTCAAGATGCGGCCCCGTCGCCCTGCGACCAAGCGAACCGCCCCCTATGCCTTCTTTCCGACGAGTATAGCACATCCGGGCGCCGGATGCCACTTCGCAGATTGGGCGGCCCCCCTCGGCCCGTTCATTTCTCCGTTCCTTTCAGAAGCGCCTTCAGATACCCGTTGGCGAAGAGCCGCCCGAGCGTAGAGTAGCCGGGAATCGCGTCGTGGGCCAACGCGCGGTCGCCCTCCATTTCGGGCACGTGGTCGCCGCGGACGGGGACGTCCAGCCCCAACGCGCGGTACGTGCGCATGAGGGCGAACTGATCGGTCGTCCCCTGGTCGTGGAAGAGTTCCGTGAAGTCCGTCTTGTCCCCTTCGACATCCCGCACGTGGATATACGCGATGCGCGTGCCGAAGTGCCGCGCGGCAGCGGCCAGGTCGGCGCCCATCAGCTTGAAATTCGCCTGGCAGAAGGTGACGGCGTTTGACGCGCTCGGATAGATCGCATACGCCCGGTCGTAATCGGCAAGCGTCCCGAAGATGCGCGCGTAGCCTCCAAGCGACGGCAGGCACGGGTCGTCAGGATGAAGCCCCATGCGCACGCCGGCCCTCTCGGCCGTCGGCATCACGGACGTGATGAAGTGTTCGTAGTTCGCCCAGACCTGCGATTTCGTGAGGCGAAGGCCGCAGGAGGCCGGGCGGGCGGCTTCGTATTCGGACTTGCTGAAGAAGGTGGCGCGTGCGCCGCCGCGGCCGGGGCGCACGCCCGTGCGCGACCAGCCGGGGCCGACCATGAAGTTATAGCAGAGAAGCCGGATGCCGAGCCTCGCCATCGACGCCAGGAGCTCGCGGTAGCGGGACAGGGCGACGTCTCTCAGCCCGCCATCTCCCGTCCCCGCCTTTTCCCCGTATGCCTTGATCGGCGCCATGTCAAAGGGGTCGCCCTCAAGGCCGACGACCTTCAGCCCTTCTGCCGCAAGTCCGCCCACGATCTTCTTGAGCGTTTCGTGCCGCCAGGGATCGGCGAGCCCCGTCAAGGCCGGATTGACCTTGACGACGACGTCCGTGATCCCCATCTGGAGGCAGAGCTTCCAGAGCGGGTGCTTCACGGGCGGCACAAATTCGACGAGCGTCATCCGACCTTCTCCTTCTCATTTCCGTGGCATGTGCCGCCCGGCGTCGGCCATCCGCCTCCGCCTTGCGGTCGGGAGGGGCTTCCGCCAGCCGGAGCAGGCGGCGCGCTCACGCAGACGCCGCGCGCGCGGGCGCGGCGAACATGCGGCGCAGGGCGTCGATCTGCGCGGGCTCGCCGATGACGCGCACCTCGTCGTCCGGCTCGAAGCACCAGCTCGCGCCGGGGTTGCGGAAGGTGTCCGCCCCCCGGAGGACCGCGACGACGCTCGCGCCCGTCCGCGCGCGGATGTCGAGCGCTTTGATCGTCTCGCCGGCGGCGGGCGAGCCGGGCGCGATCTTCAGGAGCGCGTAGTAGTCCCCGGGCACCGTGAGCGTGACGGACTTCGCGTCGTCCGCCGTCTTCCGCCGCGCGGCCCGCCGCTTCTCCGCCGCCAGCGCCTCGTTGAAGCGGTAGCCCGCCTGGCGCCCCGCGCGCCGGAAGAACTTCCAGCCGAACGCGGCGACGCCCAGCAGGAGCGCCCACACGCCGCCCCGCACGAGCGGCTCCGCCGGCAGCAGGTTCACGTTCATCATCACGATCTGCGCGAAGGCGAGCAGCACGACGAGCAGGACGGTGAAGAACGTGACGACGCGCTGGACGGCCGTCTTCCATCTCTTCGAGTGGCGCAGGCCCGTGAGGACGGCCGCGACGTCGCGCCCGAGCGACTGGGCGAGGCCCACGGAGGGCGCGAGCATCGAGATGAAGAAGAGGTTCGCGCCGAGGCAGAAGATGACGCGCTTGTGCGTCTCGAAGAACGTCGAAAACGCCCCGTAGTCCACGGCGCTGAGCATGCTCGCGGCGATCTCCACGCCGAGGTTCAGCGCGGCGATCACGCCGAGCCAGACGACGCGCGAGCGCAGGTGCCGCTGCAGGCGGGACGGAACCGCCGTCGTGCGGAAGCGCGTGAGCCAGGCGCCGTAGGCCGAAAGCCAGCCGCCCACGCGCGCGGGCAGGTGCCGCTCGCACCAGTCGCCCACGGGGTCGGAGATGCGCAGCATGACGGGGTTGAGGATCGTCGTCAGCAGCGAGACGCCCACGACGATCTGGTACATCGGGTTCGACAGGTCGCCCGTCGTCGTCATGTAGATGAGCGCCACCATGAACGCGAACTCGCCGATCTGGGCGAGGCCGAAGCCCGTCTGGATCGCGTCCTTCAGCCGCTGCCCCGTGAGGATCGACATCGTGAAGCAGTTGAGCCCCTTGCCGACGATCACGAGGAGCGCGAGGCCGAGGATGACGGGCAGGTGCCGCAGGCAGACGGCGGGGTCGACGAGGAGGCCGATCGTCACGAAGAAGACGGCCGCGAACATGTTCCGGAGCGGGGCGGCGAGCTCGTGCAGGCGGCTGCGCACCTCCGTCGAGGCGCCGAGGATGCCCACGAGGAACGCCCCCAGCGCAAGCGAGTAGTCGAGCTTGTAGGCGACGTAGCTCACGAGGAAGCAGCATCCGAGGAGCGCGAGGAGCAGCGCCTCGTCGTCCTTCATGCGCCCCACCCGGTTCAGGAGACGCGGCACGAGGATGAGCCCGAAGACGAGGACGCCGACGAAGAAGAGGAGAAGACCGCCGAGGGAGACGCCCGCGGCCACGAGACTCATCCCCTTCCCGGACGCGACGCCCGTGATGAGCGCGATGACGCCGACGCAGAGGATGTCCTCGCAGATCGTCGTGCCGAAGATGAACCGCACGAAGGGCCGGTCGCTCCACTTCATCTCCTCGATCGTCTTGGCGAGGAGCGTCGTCGCGGAGTCGCAGATCGCCGCGCCGAGGAAGAGGGACTGCACGTGGTTCCACCCGAGCAGGTTGCGCCCCACGGTGTAGCCGAGCCAGATCATCACCACCGAGTCGAAGAGCGCCGTCGGCACCGTCACGTGCTTGATCTTCTGCATCTCGCCCGCGCTGAACTCCAGCCCCAGCGTGAACATGAGGAACACGATGCCGAGCTGCCCGATGGCGCCGATGGACTTCGGGTCCACGAGGAACGACCCGCCCCACGTGTGTTCGCTCATGAACACGCCCGCGAGCAGGTAGCCGATCACCTTCGGCCAGTGGAGGCGCGCGAAGACGACCGAGACGCAGCCCACCACCGCCATCATCACGGCGAGGTCCTGGAAGAAGGACGATTCGTTCACTTCACGCGACCCTCCACAAACGGACGGGGACGGTACACGGACCCGTCCGGGTTCTTAAGCAGATAGCTGACCGACCCCACGGCCTGTCCCTTCCAATCGTACGGCGCGGCGTTGTAGTTCGAGACGATCTTCGAGCCGTCGCCGAACGTCGTGCGGAAGACGCCGGGCGCGAGCGTGTCGTGGCGCGTCATCTGCTCCTTCTGGAGGTGGCGCACGGGCACGAACTCGTCCCACGCCTTCCTGATGCGCGGCACGTCCGCGAACTTGTAGGTGTAGAAGATCGGACGGCCGCCGAACTCCACGATCTTGAGCGCGACGCGCGGATCCTCCACGCCGTCGCCCTCCATCCAGCGCGGGTCGCCGCTCTTCTCCAGCTTGTAGAGGCACTTGCCGCGCGTATGGTTCTGGCACCAGCGGTCCGACGTGTAGAGGATGATGCCGTGGTAGACGAGCTCCCAGAGCGGATAGACGCCCGTCGCGAGCTTCGGCAGCTTGCCCTCGTCCAGCAGCTTGAGGTCGCGCTCGACGTAGTTGATGTAGTCGAGGTTCCCCGCCACGTGGTCGTAGCCGGACTCGCTCGCCGCGCCGCCCATCAGCCGCCGCCCCTCCGCGAGGATCGTGTTCTGGAACGCCGCCATCTGCTCCGGCGTGCAGGGATGCCTTGGGTCGCCGCAGCGCTGCGGATAGGTGGCGGAGTAGACGTCGATGTAGTGCGGGCCGCGGATGCCGAGGGCCGCCATCGCCTTCATCTCCTGCGGCAGCCAATGCTCCCAGGCGTACTTCTGGCACACCCAGTAGCACTGGCCGCCGGCCCAGAGCCCGCCCTTGTCGAGCGCGCCGTCCGCGCGCTTGCACACCCAGTCCTCGCTCCACAGGCGCGAGCACATGTAGCCGTCCGTGTTGCTCGCGTGGAGCGCGAACTGGTAGCCGAGCCTCCGGGCCTTCTCGACCAGCCGCCCGAACGCCTCCGCGCCGCCCGCCTCCGCGCCAATCGGGAAGTGCCCGGGGACGCGCCCGTCGTAGCCGCCGTCCTGCCAGCCGGCCGAGCAGATCGAGAGCTTGTCCACGCCCGCGTCCTTCAGCGCCTGGAGGAACTCCTCCGTCACGCCGAAGGGCATGTGGACGACGACCGGCGGCTCCTCGCCGCGCTTGAAGAAGAGCTTCGCGTCCTGCGCGTCGGGGATCGGCTTCGCGGCGTGCGTCTGGATGCGCACGACGATCGCGTCGCAGAGGTAGGCGAGCTCGGGGCTCTCCTTCATGCGGTCCTTGATCGTCCGCACCGCGCCCCGCTCCAGCTGGTACGCCCGGTAGGCGTGGGCGAGGCCGTTGTAGTCGGCCGCCGCGCCCGTGAGCGGACGGTAGTCGACGACGATGTCGTCGTAGGCGTTCGTGAAGAACGCCTTCACCCGGTCGCAGCGGAACCGGGGGAACGTCTCGTAGGCCCCCTTCTGCGCGACGGTCACGAAGTCGTAGTCGAAGCGCCAGGTCTTCACGTGGCCGTACCAGAGCGTGTCGCCCCGCTTGAGCCCGAAGACGGGCATGAGCTGGCGGTCCTTCACGTAGGCGCCGTCGTCCTGGTCGAGGCGGCCGTACGTGCCGCGCGCCTGGATCCAGTAGCCGTCGTCGCCCTTGCGCGCGCGCATGAACGGCGGCACCACCTCCACGCTCCAGGCGTCCGCCGGGATCTCCTCCTTCGGCAGGGTGAAGCGCAGGCCCCCGCCGGCGAGCGGCTGCAGGTCGACGGCGCGCGTCTCAACGCGGCTCGTCTTCTTCGGCGTGCCCCGGCGGATGCGCACCTCCGCCGCCTCGGCGCGCTGCCAGGCGCCCAGCGCGCGGTAGAACGCGGGGTCGACGCCGTGGCCCATGCCGAGGCCGTTGTAGATCCTCTTGTCCCGCGCGGGAATCGCGTTGTAGGCCGCGTAGACGCCGCAGGGCGTGCAGACCGTGTCCGCGAAGCCCGCGACGAGGCGCACGGGGCAGGTGATGCGCGCGGCGAAGTGGACGCCGTCGAAGTACGGCGCCCACCTCTCGGCCGCCGCCCGGTTCTCCGGCTTCTGCGCCTCGACGATCCGGGGCCACCCGCTCTGGCGGCCGTCCTGGCGGAAGCCGAGCAGGTCCGTGATCGCCGGCACGAAGATGCAGCTGCGCGTGAAGTGTCCGTTGAGCCCCGTGAGCATGAGCCCGAAGCCGCCGCCCTGCGACGTGCCCGAGTAGGTGAAGCGCGTGCGGTCCACCTCGGGACGCGCCCAGAGCCAGTTGACGGCGCGGTTGATGCCGAGCAGCGAGGCGTAGTAGAAGTACGCCTCGCGCGACTCGTGGATGCCCGCCTGGCAGTAGCGCGCCACGCCGCGCGGCGCGGCGAACTGCGCGTCCTGCGCCTTGTAGGCCGCCTCGCGCGCCTCGGGCGTCTCCGGCTGCGGATAGCTGTGGACGTTCATCGTGAGCGAGATGCGCCGTCCGTCGCCGCCCGTCCCCGTCGCGCCGATGCCCGCGCCCGGCACGCTCACCTCGACGGGGAACGGCCCCTTCCCCTTCGGCATCGAGAGCCAGCCCCAGACGCGCCGTCCGCCGGCGGAGGCGAAGCTCACCCGGTAGTACGTGCGCTGCGCGTTGGACTTCGCGGGAATCTCCTCCAGGCGCGCGTCGACGGGCACCGTCGCGTCGAGCGTCTTCACCGCATGCGCCCAGAAGGCGTCGAAGTCCGCCGGACGCGCCGCGCCCGGCGTGATCCTCTCCGGCTCGTAGGCGACGCCCCAGACGAACGGCGCGCCCTGCCCCTTGTTCGCCTCCACCTCCAGGCCCTTCGTGCGGCTCTTCACCTGGAGGCGCAGGAAGCCGGGAACCGCCTGCGTCGCCTTCAGGACGAACGGGTTCTCCTGCGCGAGGTCGATTGTCCGCTCCGCGACCTTCCGGCTGCCGAAGTTGTCGAGCGTCGCCCCGAGCGTCCCGGCCCGCAGCGCCGCGCCCGTGGCGGCGTCGCGCGCCGTCACGGTGAACGTCGCCACCTCGCCGCAGCGGTAGAGCGCGTTCGTGCGGTCCGTCTCCACCGTGAACGAAACCTTCTCCGCCCTGGCGGCGGCCGCCAGGCAGCAGAGCGCGCCCAGCCACAGCATGCGCATCGTCATGTCGCGTCAACCTCTCTTTCGCCGCCGGATCAGCCGAGACGGTATCCCGGACGGTAGGCGTAGTGCAGCAGCTCGTTCGCCTTCGGGCAGTTCGTGAACTTCTCGGCGGCGGGGTCCCATTCGAGGCGCTGCCCCATCCGGTAGGCGATGTTCGCGAGGTGCGCGAAGGTCGTGGAGCGGCGCCCCTCCTCCAGCGAGCAGAGGCACGCGCCGCGGTCCTTCACGCGGTCGAGGAAGTCGCGGATGACGTTGTTCGTGCAGCTCGCGGCGGAGCCGTCGTCGAGCAGCGCCTCCTTGTGCTCGTACGTCTTCTCGGCGAACTTCGGCCCGCGCGGGTTGTTGAACTCGCGCCCCTTCACCGGGTAGATCTCCCAGCCGCTCTGCGAGGCGTAGACCGCCGCGTCGCCGCTGGAAAGCTCCAGCTCGCGCTTGAAGACCGGACGCGAGAGGCCGCCCTCGAACACGTCGAACTCCATGATCTTCCCGGAGGCGAACTCGTAGGTGCAGATCATCGTGTCGGGGATCTCGCTGTCGCTGCGCTCGCCCGTGAAGTACTTCCCGCCCACGGCGGTGACCGCGCACGGTGCCGTCTCGCCCATCATCCAGCGCATCGCGTCGAGGTAGTGGACGCCCCAGTTGCCGACCTGGCTCGAAAAGTCCGGGTGCCAGCGGAAGAAGTAGGGCGCCGTCGTGTACTTGTAGGGGCGGTACGCGCGCGGCCCGAGCCAGGCGTCCCAGTTGAAGCCCTTCGGCGGCTCGCAGGGCGGGCACGCCCCGAGGCCGTTCGGGAAGATGTTCGAACTGCGCGCGGCGCGCCCCATGCGGAACGTCCCGTACCTGCCCGTCTCGATCTCCTTCTTGAGGAGCTGGTAGGGCACGCACCCACGGCGGTTGAGGCCCGTGCAGCACACCTGCCGGTGCGCCTTCTCCACCTCCACCATGCGCCGCCCCTCCGCGACCGTCGCCGTGAGCGGCTTCTCGCAGTAGACGTCCTTGCCCGCGCAGATCGCGTCGATCGTCATGATCGCGTGCCAGTGGTCGGGCGTCGCGATGCAGACGGCGTCGACGTTCCTGTCCTCCAGCAGCCTGCGGTAGTCCGCGTAGAGCCGGCACTGCCCGGCGGCGACGCGCGCGGCGAGCGCCGCCTCGTGCCGCTTGAGGGACCCGTCCTTCGCGGTGAAGGACGGCAGGCGCCCCTTCAGGCCCCATTCGAGGAACTTCGGGTCGAAGTCCTGCTCACGGCGGTGCAGGTAGGGCTCGTAGACGTCGCAGAGCGCCGTCACCTCCACGTCGGGGAAGTTCATGAAGAGATGCATCAGCTGCGTGCCGCGGTTGCCCACGCCGATGAAGCCCATGCGGATCTTCTGGTCGGCCGCGGCGGCCTTCAGGATGGCGGGCATCGCGACGGCGGCGGCGCCGGCCTTGATGAATTCACGTCTCTGCATCGATCGGTCCTTTCGCTGGGAAGGTGGTTTGCACAAGGCATCTAGTATAGCACAAGAAGACGAGCGTTTGGCGGGGCGGCGCGAGAAAGGGCGCGAGGGGCGCGGATGCCGGACGGGGGGGGGCGGGCCTAGAGCGCGGAGGCCCCGAGAAGCCAGGCAACGACCGCGTTCGCCTCCATGGCGGCCGCGATGCCGACGCGCGGCGACAGCGGCGGCATCCCCGCATCCTCGACGCTCGTCGCGCCGTCGCCGACGACGACGACGCGCGCGCCCATGCGCCGCAGGCGCATCTCGTTGGTGCGCCCCCATCCGGCAAGGCCGCTCGCCGCGACGAGCCGCATGCCGGCGGGCATGAGCGCGCCGAGAAGCATCGCCTTCGCCGCGACGGCGTCAAGCGCCTCCACGACGATGTCGCAGCCCGCGAAGAGCGCCCGGGCCGAAGCCGCGTCGAGCCGCACGTCGGCCGTCTGGACGTCCGCCTCCGGATCGATGCGCAGGAGATTCGCCTTCAGCGCCTCGACCTTCTTCATGCCGATCTGGTCGCGGAAGAAGAACTGCCGGTTGAGGTTCGATTCGCCGACGACGTCGAAGTCGGCGACGACCAGATGCCGCACGCCCGCGCGCACGAGGTGCATCGCGCAGTTCGACCCGAGCCCGCCCGCGCCGGCGATGCCGACGCGCGCGCGCGCCAGAACGGCCCGTTCGGGAGGCGTCGGCAGGGGATTCGCCGGCATCGCTCAGCCTCCGGCCGTCAGCTGAAAGACGTCGAGCGCGACGCCGGGCCGCAGGGCGACGTCGGCCAGGTCGGCCCCCGGCGCATGGACCTCGCCGCCATATTCGACGATCGCGCGCGCCGGATCGACGCCCTGCGCCGCAAGAAAGCCGGCTACCGTCGTCGCGTCGGTCTCGACGTCGCGCCCCTGGTAGACAATCGTCATCGCCGTTTGTTCTCCATGTCGCTGTGACTGTTTGACGGGGCTCTTGTCCGGCTTCGGCGCCCGCTATTCGGCGATGCGGTCGCGGCGGAAGGTGAAGAGGAAGGAGGCGAGCAGCGCCGCCGCGCCAACCAGATAGCCCGCGCCGAGGATGGCGAAGCCCGTCTCGAAGCCGCGCAGGCCGTAGCGGTCGGAGAGCGCGCCGAGGAGAAGCGGCGCGAGCGAGCCGATGAAGAAGGCGACCATCGTCATCAGCCCCTCGGCGCTCGCGCGGTGCGCCGGCGCGATGACGTCGAAGAGGCTCGCGTGGGTGTTCACCTCGCACAGCCCGCGGAAGACGCCGTAGAAGACGACCGCGCACCAGCATGCGGCGATGCCCGGCGCGCAGCCGATGAAGAGAAGCGCCGGCGCGCCGCCGACGAGCGCGGCGATCTGGAGGCCAAGGCGGAAGCGCGGGCGGCCGACGACGAGGCGGTCGGTGACGAACGCGCCCAGCATGATCGCCGCGAAGGCCGCGATGTGGTGGTAGAGCATCGTGCCGCTCCCGGCCGCGCCGACGGAAAGGCCGAACTTGCGCGCGATGAACTTCGGCGCCCAGCAGAGGTAGGCGTTGTTCGCGAAGACGACGGCGATGAAGCCGACCGACGCGAGCAGCGCGGACGGGTTGCAGAAGTAGGCCCGCAGGGACTCCCTGAACGGCGGCGCGGCGGCGGCGGGCGGCGGCGCGCCGGCCGGCCGGCCGTCCTTCAGCGCGAAGCAGAAGACGACGCCGAGCAGGAAGCCGAGGCCGCCGAAGATGAAGAAGACCGGCCGCCAGCCGCCGAGCGCATGCAACGCGCACGCGACGAGCGCCCCCGAGAACATCAGCCCGATGTAGAGTGCCGACTGGTGGACCGAAAGGGCGAGCGACCGCGTCTCGCGGTGGTGCGAGGCGAGAAGCGCGTAGGCGCTCGGCGCGTAGAAGCTCTCGCCGCCGCCCGTTGCGATCGACCGGAAGAAGATGAGCCCGACGACGCCGCCGACAAGGCCCGTACAGGCCGTCATCAGTGACCAGAAGAGGAGCGAGAGCGTGATGATCCACTTGCGCGAGAAGCGGTCGCCCAGGAGGCCGGCGAACGGCGTCGCCACGGCGAGCGTGCAGAAGAGCGCGGTGTTGACCCAGCCGATCTGCAGGTCCGTGAGGTGGAGGTCCGCCTGGATCGGGATCGTCAGGAGGCCGAAGAGGGCGCGGTCCGCCTGATGGAAGAAAAACGCGCCGCTCAGGAGCGCGAGGACGACCCACTTGTAGCCGCGCGGCATCACATGATCCCCCGGATGTAGCCAAGCGCGAACGCCATGCCCGTCTCCCACCAGTCGGCCGCCTCCAGGCGCGGCGTGTGGTCGGGGACGACCGTCCCCGCAAAGCCGCACCGCTCGTAGGCCGCCATCGCCTTCTTCATGTCGACGTAGCCGTCGTCGATGAAGACCTCCGCGTATTTCGGCAGCTGCGCCGAGACGTTGCGGAAATGGACGTAGCCGATCTTCCCGGCCGTCGCGAACTCCTCGATCGCCGCGTAGACGTCGACGCCGCGCATCGTCGCGATCGTGCCCTGGCAGAACTCGATCGCGTTCGCGGGCGAATCGACGAGTTTCATCAGCCTGCGATAGCCCTCAAGGGAGGTGAGCGGACGGTAGGTGCCCTTCAGGTATTCGATCGGCGGGTCGTCCGGGTGCGCGCAGAGCTTCATGCCGTACTTCTCGGCGACGGGGCAGAGGTTTGCGAGGAAGTACTTGAGGCGCGCCCAGTGCTGCTCGGGCGTCGTCGGCGGCAGGACGTCCACCGCGCTCCGGCGCTCGATCTCGGTGTTGAACCAGAAGCGGCGGGACGGCAGCGGCGAATGGTCGACCTTCGCCTCGTCGAACATCTTGATCGAGGCCGCGCCGCGCCCGTTCGTGTTGTTCGCCTCGGCGTAGTAGCCCTGCACACCGCAGCAGCTGAAGTTGTAGCCGAAGACCTTCAGCCCGGCCCGGCCGGCGTTCTCGACGGTCTGGACGAGGTTCGCCATCTGCTCCTCCTTGCCCGGCTCGTCGAGGACGACGTGGTCGATGTGCTGCGGGTGGAAGTTCTCGACGCCCTCCAGGACGAGGCCGTGCCGCGCGGCCTGGTCGCGGATGCGCGCGTACTCCTCTTCGTGCCAGACGCCGTCGCCCGCGCCGAACGGCACCCAGGCGATGACCGTCTCGCAGCCGAGCTGGCGCGCCAGCGCGAGATGCCGGTCCGTCCACTTCTCCGGATGGAGGCAAAGACCAAGTTTCATGTTTTCAGCAACCTTTCTCCCGCCTTGAGGCCGCGCGGGCACGCGGCCCTTCCGCGGCCACGCGGGGCGAAGCGGCCCTTCAAGACGGTTGTCAAATGAAATGGCATGGCGTGGATTATAGCAGATGCGGCCCTTGGGCCGCAACTCCGGATGTCGCGCCCCGCTCCGCCGGGGTCTCCGCCCCGGCGTCGTCCAGCATCTTCGCATGGACGCGCTTCGCCGTCACGACGCCCATGCCCTTCAGGGCCTCCAGCTGGCGGACGACGTTCCCCGGCCCCCCGCAGAGCTGGCCCTTCGCCTTCTCGTAGGCGTCGGCGAGGCCGTCGAGGCGCTTGCCGACGTCGACGAACGTCGCGGAGAAGGTGGCGAACTTCTCGTACATGCGCGCGGCGGCGGCGGAGATCTTCTCGGCGTTCTCGTTCTGCGCCTCGCGGCTGCGGAGAAGCGCGACGATCTGCAGGCAGAGAAGAAGCGTCGTCGGGTTCACGATGATGACATGGCGGCGGAAGGCATCCGTCGCGAGCCGCCGGTCGCGCTCCATCGCGAGGAGGTAGCCGCCCTCGTTGGGGATGAACATGAGGATGTAGCCCGGCGCGCCCTTCACGCGCGCGGCGTAGTTCTTCTCGGCCAGCTCCTCCATGTGCCGGCGCACCGAGACGAGATGGGCCTTCGCCGCCGCCTCGCGCGCCGCGTCGTCCTCTGCGGCCACGTAGTCGAAGTACGCGGTGACGGACGCCTTCGAGTCGACGAGCAGCTTCTCCTTGTTCGGCAGGGGGATCTCCACGTCGGGGATGAGCCGGTTGCCCTGCGCGTCGAACTCCTGCGCCTGCGGCAGGAAGTCGCGCCCTTCCGCGAGGCCGGCGGCCTCCAGGATGTTCGCAAGCACCATCTCGCCCCAGTTGCCCTGCGTCTTCGACTCGCGCTTGAGCGCCTTGGCGAGATTCTCGGCGTCCGTCCCGATCCGCAGCGCGCGCGCGCCGAGATCCGCGATCGCCTGGTCGAAGCTCGCCTTGTTTGCGATCTGCTGCCTGCGGTTCTCCTCGAAGGCCCGGCGCACGTCGCCCAGCTCCTTCTGGAACGGCGCCATCAGCTCAGCGAGGCGGCGGCGGTTGAAGTCCGAGAGTCCCTCGCTCGACGCCTTGAGCTTCTCCTCGGCAAGATGGGCGAACTGGACGCGCAGCGTCTCAAGCGCCCGCTCCGTGAACTGCGCGCAGGCGGCGTCCTTCTCGGCAAGGCGCTGCTGGCAGGCCTTCTCCTTGTCCTCCAGGCGCTGGCGGCAGTTCGCCTCGCACACGTCGGCCAGCCGCCGCGCGTCGTCGACCTGCCGCCGGAGGGACGCCGCCTCGTCCCGCGCCCGGACAAGCCGCGCGAGCAAGACGGCGCAGCCCCCCGTCAGAGCGCACACGCCGGCCGCCAAAAGAACCATCGCGAGAACGTACATGGCCAGTTGCCCTACAGCGTCACGCCGTCCTTGAAGATCGCGATGCCCCGGTCACCGTGGCGTTCGTTGCAGGCGAGTTCGCCGGAGGCGACGGCGAAGACCTTCGCCGCGAAGGCCTCCGCGTCGGGGTTCGCCATCGCGTCCCAGTCGATCCAGTGCGGCTTCGCCGCCGCGAGCGCCGTGTTGGTGGCGACCTTGAGCGTGGGGACCGCCGTGCCGAAGGGCGTCCCGCGCCCCGTCGTGAAGAGGACGAGGTGGCAGCCTGCCGCCGCGAGCGCGGTCGCGGCGACGAGGTCGTTGCCGGGGGCCGACAGGAGCGTGAGCCCGTGCGTGCGGACGCGCCCGCCGTAGGCGAGGACGTCTTCCACCGCCGCTGAGCCGCCCTTCTGCACGCAGCCGAGCGACTTGTCCTCCAAGGTCGTGATGCCGCCCGCCTTGTTGCCGGGGGAGGGGTTCTCGTAGCAGACCTGCCCGTGGCGCGCGTAGTAGTCCTTGAATCCGTTCACCATCGCGACGCACCGCTCGAAGACCGCCCGCGTGCGGCAGCGCTTCATGAGCAGCGTCTCGGCGCCGAACATCTCGGGCACCTCCGTGAGGACCGTCGAGCCGCCGCGCGCGACGAGTCCGTCGCTGAAGCGCCCCACGAGCGGGTTCGCGGTGAGGCCCGAGAAGCCGTCCGACCCGCCGCACTTCAGCCCCACCACGAGGTCCGAAACCGGCACCTCCACCCGCTCCGACGGGCGGTTCGCCAGCAGCTCGTCGATGAGCGCGCACCCGCGCGTGAACTCGTCGCCCGGATCCTGCGCGCGGAGAAAGCGGATGTTGAGGGCGTCCGCCGGCAGGCGGGCGCGGAACGAGTCGAGCGTGTTGTTCTCGCAGCCGAGCGCGACGACGAGCACGCCGCCCGCGTTCGGGTGGCGGGCGAGCGCCGCGAGGAGGTTCGCCGTCGTCTCGTGGTCGTCGCCGAGCTGCGAACAGCCATAGGGGTGCGTGAGGGCGAGGCCGCCGCACGTGGCGGCGAGGCGTTCGCAGAGGCGGTTCACGCAGCCGACGGTGGGAATGACCCAGATGTCGTTGCGGATGCCGATGCGGCCGTCTGCGTGGCGGTAGGCCCGGAACGTGCGGCCGTCTTGGAGGTCGCCCGGATGGGCCGCGAGGCAGGCGGCGTCGGGCGCGTAGGCGTAGTCCCGCGCGCCGCCCAGGTTCGTGGCGAGGTTGTGGACGTGGACATGCTCGCCGGCGGCGATGTCGCGCGTCGCATGCCCGATCGGCATGCCGTACTTGACGACGTCCTCGCCGGCCCGGAGGATGCGGCGGGCGTACTTGTGCCCGTCCGCATGGATTTCAACGTTGTCGGAGGGGTGGATGACGAGTGGCCACTGTTGCATGGCAGGCAGTATACCAAAATCGGCCATTCCTGGAGTCCCCGGGGTTTCCCAACAGGCGTCCCCTCGGGCGGGGCTCAGCGCTCGCCCTCCCGGCGGCGGCGCTCCTGCTCGATGTCCAGGATGAGCGAAATCGTCGCGCGCGCGCGCGCATGCTCGCCTTGTTCAACGAAACGCCGCGCCAGCGCGCGCAGCATGCGGAGCTGTTCGTTGAGCTGCTCCGCGCGCAGCTGCCTCCACGCCCGGCGCCCCGCCGCCAGCTCCCTCTTCACATGGCCGAGCGCGCCGGACTGTCGCGGAAGGCCGTCCCGCCGTGCCCGCTCATCCCGCGCAGACGCGCACTTGAGGTCGAGGAGGCAGACGAGGAGCACGGCCAGAAGAACGAGCAGCGTCCATTTGATTCCCTTCGCGTCAAAGAACAGCGCCATGCCTCCCCTCTCCCTGTGCGTGGTTTTGAAGCAACGCGCAGGCGGGCGGCGCCGGGGCGTTCTTCGCCGGCGGGAACATCCGTCCGGCGATCGCGACGATTCCGGGATCGGGCGCGTCGGGCCCTGTCCGGGCTAGAAGTTGTCCTGCTCAAGCTGGAAATAGGCCTGCGGATGGTCGCAGACGGGACAAGCCACAGGGGCCTTCTCGCCCTCGACGATGGCGCCGCAGTTGCGGCACTGCCACCGGTTCGTGCCGACCCTTTTCCAGACCTCGCCCTTTTCGATGTTCGCCGCAAGCTTGCGGTAGCGCGCCTCATGGTTCGCCTCAACCCCGGCGACGAGACGGAACTTCGCGGCGATCTCCGTGAAGCCCTCCGCCTCGGCCTCCTCGGCCATGCGCTTGTACATCTCCGTCCATTCTTCGTGTTCGCCCGCCGCCGCCGCAAGCAGGTTCTGCGGCGTCGAGCCGATGCCCGCGAAGAGCTTGAACCACATCTTGGCGTGCTCCTTCTCGTTGAGCGCCGTCTCCTGGAAGATGGCGGCGATCTGCTCGTAGCCGTCCTTCTTCGCCTGTGAAGCGAAATAGTCGTACTTGTTGCGCGCCTGCGACTCGCCGCTGAAGGCCGCCATCAGATTCCGCTCCGTCTTCGTTCCTTTGAGTTCCATGAGGATCTCCTTTCCTGTCGTGTTGCGTTGTGTTGTGCTGCTACTCGCATTCGAGGACGACGCGGAAGCCGACGTCGAACACCGTCTGCCACGGCTCGTAGCAGAGGCGGTAGGCGCTCGTGCCGTCGCGCGGCCGCGACGCATACGAGCCGCCGCGCGCGACCTTCCGCGCCGTCGGGCTGCCGTCGTTGCGGCCGTCGCCGTCCACGTAGGGGTACGGCGCGTAGTCGGAGCGCGTCCACTCGCTCGCGTTGCCGTGCATGTCGTAGAGGCCCCAGCGGTTGCAGTTCGCGCGGCCGACGTAGTTCAGGTTGAACCAGTCGTCGAGGAAGCGTTCGTCGTGGAGCGGGTAGTTCTGGTCGATGCGGAAGGGATGGCGGTTGCGGATGTTGCCGCCGCCGTCGAAGCCGACGACCTGGTAGCGCGTGTCGCGGTCGGCGAAGTTCGCGAACCTCGAGAAGTCGTCGTCGAGGCCGCCCCACGGGAAAGGCGTCGCGGTGCCCGCGCGCGCGGCCCACTCCCATTGCGCCTCGGTCGGCAGGTTCGCCTTCACGCCGCACGTCTTCGAGAGCCACTGGCAGAAGCGCATCGCGTCGTGCCAGGTGACGCGCACGACCGGCTGGCGGCGGTGGTTGCCGATGTGGCCGGGGAAGACGTGGTCCTTGCCGAACTCGTCCTGGTAGCGGGAATCGTGCTCGGGGTCGAACACGTTGTACTGGTCGTTGCGGATCTCCATCTCGCTCATCCAGAACGGGCGCGCGATGCGCACGGCGGCCATCGGGCGCTCGTCGGGATAGCCCGTCGCGCTGCCCATCACGAACTGCCCCGCCGGGATGCGGCGGAACGTGAGGGACTGCCCGCCGCCGAGGACGAGCGTCTTCGTCGTCACGGGGGCGATCTCGTCGATCGCGCCGAGCTGCGCCTTCGCGCTCTGCAGCACGTCCATCGGCCAGCCCGCGAGCTTCGGCGCCGGGGCGGGCGCGGGCTTCGGCGCGGGGGCGACGGCCTTCACGACGCGCGACGTGACGAGCGCGTGGTAGGCGTCGTGCTCGGCCTCGGGGTTGTCGGGCACGTTCGCGTAGCGCTTCTGCAGCTCCAGGCGGCGGGCGACCTGGTCCTCTTCGCCGGCCCACATGAAGCCCGCGCGCTTCTTCGGGTTCTTCGGATCCGGCGCCTCGCTCGCGTAGGCGGGCGGATTCCACTTGCCCCAGAACGGCGCGTTGAGGTCGATCCACTCGTAGAGCTTCAGGTAGTCCGCGTCCGTCAGCTGCACGCCGTGGTGGCCCTTCTTGAGCATCTGCACGAGCGGGCTCGTGGAGGCGTGGTAGTCCATCGGCGGCAGCAGCGTCTCCTCGCTCTCGGGACCGGGGCGGCGGATGTAGGGGTGGAGCATCTTGTAGGCGTTCACGGCGTTGTCCATCACGAGCCGCCTGCCGCTCAGCTCGTACTTCGTGAACACGTCCACCTTCACCTCCTTCGCGCCGCCCTGGTCGTAGTGCGCGACGGGCGCCTTCGCGGGGTCGCCGTGGCAGGAGAGGCAGTACTTCTGGACAACGGGGTAGACCTCGTTCTCGAAGCCCCACGGGCGCACGCCGTCGCCGTCAAGCGGCTTGATCTGCTGGATCTGCCCCTTGAAGTACTTCTCGTCGGCGAGCGTGCGCTTCGTGTGGACGGAGGAGCGGTTGTCCTCGTGGCAGCCCGTGCAGGAGACGCGCTCGCCCGGCATGCCGACGATCCAGGAGCGCATGAGCTGCACGGCCCGGCCCTCGGCGTCGAGCGGCTGGACGGAGACGGGCGTGTTCGCCGGCATCTCGAAGCAGCAGCTGCCGTCGGCCTCAATGTCCACCGTGCCGAGCGGGCGCTTCACGTCCCAGCTCGACTCCACGCGGTCGCGGTAGTCCCCCCGGATCCAGCCCGTGGAGGAGTGGCCGCCCGTCTTGTGGTAGTTGTAGTGGTAGCTGAAGAGGCGCAGCTTCTTGACCGTGCCGCGCGGCACGCCCTGGAGACCGGGGCCGTTGTAGATGTCGGCGATGTGGACGCTGCACGTCGTCTTCCCGGGCACGCTGCGGTCGGGGATGATGGGCGGACGCTTCCGCGCGGTGAACGGGATCGGCTCGCAGTAGAGGCCGTCCTCGCACTCGGCGATGAGCGTGATGTTGTCGAAGCGGTCCACGAGGTAGAGGCCGATGAGCCCGTCCGGCGCGTTCTTCACGCCCGCGAGGTGGTAGTTCTCGCTGAGCGGGTACGGGTGGAGGAAGTAGGGCTTGCCGCGCGCGAACTGGTTCATCGTATACGGGTCGGCCATGTCGCCCTCGACGTCCTTCCCCCAGCCGGGGAACTCGTGCGCGAGACCCGTCTTCTCCTTCGGGAACGTCTGCGTGGGGATGCGCAGCGTGTGCTTCGCCGGGCCCCAGTCGCGGTCCGGCGGATCGTACTTGAACGGATAGGCGCGCGCGAGCGTCGGGTCGACGATGAACATACGCCCGACCTCCGCGCGGTCGTGGTGGCCGCCGCCGATCATCGTGATCTTGTGGGGGTCGCCGGGGATCGTGCGCGCCGAGTAGAAGAACGTCGGCACGAAGGAGTTGGAGCCCCAGACGGAGAGCTGGCCGATGCCGTCGGGGTTCATCGTCATGAGCACGCGGCTCCAGTAGTGCGGCTGGTCGGAGTACTCCCAGCGCGTGTAGAGAACGCGCCCGTCGTGCGTGATCGAGGGCGTGTAGTCGCTGTCCTGCTCGTAGGTGAGCTGGCGCACCTCGCCCGTCTTGCGGTCCTTGCGGTAGAGGACGGCCATCGGCATGTTGCCGTCCTCGCAGGGGAGGAACTGGTAGGCGGCCGTGCCGAGCAGGATGACCTGGTCCCTGTTCGGCAGGTAGCAGCCGTCCCACCACTGGATGTCGTACTTGCCGTCCTCGGGCGAGACGAGCGCGGGCGTCTGGAAGGGCATCTCCTTCGCCAGCTTCGAGAAGTCGGCGGAGATCTCGTAGACGCCGAAGAGGTTGTTCGTGCCCTTGTAGCCCGTGAAGAGGATGCGGCTCGCGTCGAAGTCGAGGTCGAGGTCGCGCACGATGGACGTCTTGTCCGCCGGCTTGTAGAGGGGCGTGAACACCGGCGTGCCGCGCAGGTTGCTCAAGACGCCGATCTCGTTCTCGAAGCCCGTGCGCGGGGCGACCATGTGGTTCTCGGCGTTGAGGCCCGTCATGCCGCTCCCGCGTCCGCCGAAGGCGCCGCGCGCGCCGTTGATCCTGCGGTGGACGCAGAGGATCTTGTCGAAGTCGAGGATCGGGTTCGCGAGCATCGCGGCGCGGTAGCCCTCCACGAGCTTCACGGCCTCGGCCTTCTCCGCGTCCGTCCCCTTCTCCAGCGCCCGCTTCGCGAAGTCGAGCTTCGCGATGAGCGCCTCCACGGCGGGGTTGTGCTTCGCCCAGTCGTACTTCTGGTTCGTCTTCAGGTCCGCCATCGCGCGGCGGGCCGCCTCCGGCGTGAAGCGCAGCAGCTGTTCCCTGGCGCGGCGCGCGGCGGCGGCCTCCTCCGGCGTCGCGGCGGACAGGGCGAGCGCGGCCAGCACGAGGGCAAGCGCGGCAAAGCGGGTCTTCATGGCAGAATTCTCCTGTTCGGTTCGTCAGTCTGTCGGCGCGCGGCCTACTCCGTCGGGCCCCATTCGATCGGGAACCAGGTGCGGTAGTAGTTGTCGCGGTGCCACGTGTTGCCCGCCGAGGCGTAGTCGCAGAAGACGACCGCCTCCGGGTAGCGCCCTTCGGGGTTCGCGCTGTGGCTGCCGATCGGCAGCACGGCGTTGAACGCCATCCAGATGTCGTCGCTCGGCGCGCGGATCGCCGAGAAGCCCCCCATCACCTGGCCATCGCGGATCCCCCTGCGGAACGGCTCCGTCTGGTCGCCCCGGTCGAGGCGGCTGTCGCGCGCGAGCAGCACCGGGCCGCGCGTGAAGGCGACGTAGTGCGGCTTCACGGTCGCCTTCGCGTCCTTGCCCGCGAACGCCCCCGGCACGCTCGCCGGGCCGTCGGCGATCGTGTGCGCGACGACGGGCATGTCGAAGCGCACCTCCACCACGTCGCCCAGCTTCCACTCGTGCGCCACCGTGAAGTACGTGCCCGCCTTGACGCCCGCAAGCGCCTTGCCGTTGAGCTTCACCGTCGTCCCCGCGCCGGCCCACGCCGGAATGCGGAACTTGAGCGGCATCCGGCCCACGCCCTCGGTGTGGCTCACGATGCGCGCGAAGTCGCCGCGCGGGTAGAGCGCGTACATGTCGAACGCCACCTTCCCGCCGTTCGCGAGCGTCCCCTTCACGAGCGCGGAGGCGTAGAAGTTGAACACCGCCTCGTTCCCCTTCGCGCGGAACAGCTCCTTGAGGAAGCAGAGGAAGCCGCGCGGACCGTTCGCCGTGCAGCAGTCCGTGTGCATGTAGCAGTGGTGCTGGCCGTGGTAGCGGCTGCCCGAAAGCGGCGTGTAGCCCGCGAACTCGCTGCCGTCCGCCTTCATCGCGGCGAGGTAGGCGTTGTAGAACGTGCGCTCCAACTGGTCGGCCCACTTGGGGTCGCCCGTGACGTCGAGCAGTTTCTCGCAGAAGCGCATCCACGTGGTCGTCACGCACGTCTCCTGGAGGTGCAGGTAGGGGAGGTGCTGCTTCCGCGCGCCGTGGAACCACGCCTCCGAACAGGCGCAGCCGCCGGCGAGGTTGATCTCGTCGGCGATGATCTGGTTGCCCGTCGCGACCGCCGCGTCCAGGAGGTCGCGCCGCCCCGTCGCCTCGGCGTACTCGACGAGGCCCTGGTAGCAGCTCATCATCTCGTAGGCCTTCCAGCGGTTGTGCTTCATCACGTAGCCGCCGTGCGTCTCGGGCGTGTTGCCGTGGCCGTTGCGGTCGGCGACGGAGACGCCCTTCAGCGCGAGGTCAAGGAGGCGCGGACCCGACGCCGGCTCGGTCATGCCCTTCACGAGGTAGGCCGCGAAGTCAAGGTACTTCTGCTCCTTCGTGCGGTTGTAGAGCCACATCACGGGTTCGAGGATGGACGAGCTTGCGTAGCCGCTCCAGTTGCCGGTCTGCCACAGTTCGCGGCCGCGCCGCCCGCCCGGACCGATCTCGCCGATCACGTAGTCGCACACGCGGCGGCAGGCGGCGAGCGTCTTCGCGTCCTTGGTCGCGTCGTAGGCGTGCAGGAGGCCCATCATCGTGTACTTCATGCCCCACACGTCCCACCCCTCGCCGCAGCGCAGCTCGTCGGGGTAGTTGCCGATGTAGCCGTTCGGCTCCTGCGAGGCGAGGATGCGCGCGACGCCCCGGTCGATGGCGGCCTTGAGCTTCGCCGAGCCCGTGTAGCGCTGGTACGGCACGGCGGCGTGCATGTACTTGCCCCAGAACTCCGTCTGCCACCAGCCGTGGCGCTCGGTCTTCTCCTGGAACGGCGCCGTGATGTAGTCGACGTCCGTGCCGATGACGTGGCGCTCGATCATCCGGTCGAGCTGGTCGCCGATCCGCCCCTTCAGCGTCACGTCCCCGATGCCGTCCAGCGGGCCCGACACGGCCAGGGCGGCCCCCGCCCCCAGCGCCGCGCACGCGGCCACAAGGTTCTTCGTCATAAGGTTTTTCGTCATGGCGTCTCCTCTTCTGAAATGTCCTGCTTCCGCAAGTATACCATAAAGCCGGCGCACCTTCGACCCCGCGTCATTCGAGGACAAGCTCCGCCGTCTCCCCCGGCGCCGCGTAGTGGCGCACTTCGCGGTAGTGGGCCGACCACCGGCAGGCCGAAAACGCGATCCGCGCCCCCCTTGCCGGGGCGATCCCCAGCGCCGCGAACGGGATGCGGCACTCGACGATCCGCGAACGGGCCATGCCCCCCCTTGCGTCGACGGCGTTGTACGCCCCGGCAAGGGGCGTCCGGCGGCCCTCCGCGTCCACGGCGTAGACGTTCCCCGAGAAATAGACCTCGAAGGCGTGGCCCGCAAGCGTGAAGCGGATACCGTCGTCCACGCCCCAGGTCTCGCCTGCGGAGAGCGGGGTCGCCCAGAAGTCCAGCGTCCTGAAGGCCACGAGCAGCGCGGCCCCGTCGTGCGCGAGCCGCAGGCTCGTCGGCGCCGCGCCGACATGGCAGCCCCGCGCGTCCCTGTCCATCCTGCGCGCCTCGCCGTACTCGTCCGCGCCGAGGATCCCGTCCGCCCGCCAGCTCGCGGCCTTCTTCACGCGATAGGGCGCCTGCGGCTTCTCGGGCGCGGCGGCCGGGAGGTCGCAGCCCCACGCGACCCCGCCGCCGCGCGCATGGCAGGCCCGGTTCCCGCTCCAGTTCGTCACGGAGGTCCGGCAGGCCTCCGTCGGCCTGACCGTCCCGCCCGCGACGAGCATGTTGCCCGTGAACGTGCATCCCGCGCAGTTCTGGAACGAAATGGCGAGGTCGCCGTCCGCGACGAACGTGTTGTTCCGCACGTGGATGTCGCGGGCGAGATGCTGGTGGCAGGGCCGCGGCACGCCGAGGGTGACATTCCCCTCGATGACCACATCGGCGCTCGTCTCGTCGCAGTAGAAGCCCGAGGCGCCGTATCCGGCGCCGTTCGGCACGACATCCCGCACGACGTTGCCCCGGATCACGCTGTCGCGGACGTTTCCGTACACCGCCGCGCCGTCATGCAGCACCTGCATGACGCGGGAGATGCAGTTCTCCTCGATGCAGTGGCCCTCGCCACGGAGGATCAGGCCGCTGTAGGGCGCGTCGGCGACCTCGTTCCGCGCGACGCGCAGCCGCCTGCGGCCCAGCGTGGCCAGGCAGGCGGACGGGAACGCCAGCCCCGCGCGGAGCAGGCGGTTGGAGACGACCTCCGAGTCCGCCGCGTAGAGGCAGAGGGCGCTCGCGCCGCAGTCCACGATGGCGCTTTCGGCGAGGCGCAGGCGGACGGCCTCGTGGACCTTGACGCCCGTGGCGCCGACGTGCCGGATCGTCAGGCGCTCGAAGGCGCAGTCCTCCGCATGGCGGACCTCCAGCGCGCCCGGCGCACTCTCGCCGCCAAACCCCGCCGACCGGCACGGCGCCGTCGTACCCGTGAGCGTCAGCCCCTTCAGCCGCAGATTGCGGACAGGCCGCCGGGCCTCGCCCCTGATCTGCACCAGCGTCTCGACCTTCGGGGCAACGACCTTCACGCGGGCCATGTCCTCGCCGGGCCTCGGCCAGTAGACGACCGTTCCCGACGGCCGGTCCAGATACCACTGCCCGGGTTCTGTCATCCCCTCCCGAATGCCGAAGACCTGGTAGGTGCGCCGGCCAAACGCCCCGGCCGGCGCGTCCATCCTCTGGGCGAAGTGCAGGACGCCCCGGCCGACATCGTTCGAGGCGACGGGGACAAACGACTCGCTCCACATGTGGTAGAGGCGGACGTCCGCGTTGCGAGGCTCGAATCCGGCCGGCAGGTCGCCCGCGCGGTAGGGCATGGTTGTCAGCTCCTCCGCCGTCGGCGCGCGCCCCCACCAGCCGTCGACCGCCGCCCGCACCCGTTCCGTCCAGCCGCCGAGGTTCTCAAGCCTGTTCGTCGCCGAGGGGTAGCAGGCCCGCGGCGCCATGCGCCCGTCCACCAGCAGCGTGCGGAAGTCCCACGTCCCCTCCTTCACCCCCGGCAGCGCGGCGGCGGCGAACCGCCCGTCCGCCTTCCACGCCGTCACCGGGACGCCGCCCCAGAGGACGGCCCGGCCGTCGTGCTCGGCGCGCAGGGTCAGGTTCGAGTCGGCCGCCCCCAGGACGATCGTCCGCCCGAGGAAGTAGTCGCCGTCCGCAAGCACGATCTCCTTCTCGAGCGCGGACGACGCGCGCGTCTGCGCGAGCGCGGCCTCGAGCGCGGGCCCGGCCGGCGACACGCGCACGGTAAACGGCCCGGCGCCGGCCGGCGTGCAGGCCGCCAGCAGCATCGACAGGGCCAACGCCTTGTCCATCTTCATCCTCTCCCCCCTTCTCGACGCATCCGGCGCATTTCGACGATTCGCCGGCGCCTACGACCAGCGGCGGTCGTTCGACCACTCCTGATCCCATTCCTTTGTCGGCGTCCACGGCGGCGGGAAGTCGGCACAGGCCTGCGTCTTGATGAGTTTTTCGTTCAGCTCGTCGATGCCGAGGCCCGGCTTCGCCGGCACCTCGATGAAGCCGCCCTTGTACGAAAGCGCGGGCTTCACGAGGTCGCCCCACCACGGCACGTCCACGCTGTGCAGTTCCAGCGCCATGAAGTTGCGCGTCGCCGCCGCGACGTGGACGGCCGCGAGGCACGCGACCGGGCTCTCGGCCATGTGGATGTTCATCTGCACGCCGTAGTCCTCGGCCATGTCGCCGACCTTCTTCGTCTCGGCGATGCCGCCGCACGTGAGGAGGTCCGGGTGGACGACCGCGAGCGCGTGCGATTCGAGGAGGGGCTTGAAGTCCTCCTTGAGGTAGATGTCCTCGCCCGTGCCGAGCGGCGTCGTCGTCGCGGCATGGAGCTGCTTCCACTGCTCGACGTTGCGCCAGGGGAGGACGTCCTCGGCCCAGGAGAGGTGGTACTTCTCCAGCCGGCGCAAAAGGTTCACGCAGTCCTCGTAGGGGATGTGCCCGAGGTGGTCGATCGCGAGCGGCACGTCCCAGCCGATGACCTCGCGGACGTCGGCCATGTACTTCTCAAGATGGTCGAGCCCCTTCTCCGTGATGTGGACGCCCGTGTGGCCGTGCGCCGTCGTGAAGAGCTCGAACGCCTCGCCGCGCATCGCGCGCGGGTCGATCGAGCCGTGCGGCGTCTGGACGACGTGCTTCATCTTGCGCATGTAGTCGAGGTAGCCCAAGGGCGCGATGAGCGCGCCCTTGACGTCCGCCAGCAGCTCGATGCCGAGGTCCATTTTGAGGAACGTGAAGCCCATCTCCATCCGGGCCTTGAGCGCGGCGCCCATGTCGCGTCCGCCGCCCTCGGAGTCGGTGTCGCAGTAGCAGCGGACGCGGTCGCGCCACTGGCCGCCGAGGAGCTGCCAGACGGGGACGCCCCACGCCTTGCCGCAGAGGTCCCAGCACGCGAGCTCGACGGCGCAGACGCCGCCCGCCTGGCGCGAGTCGCCGCCGAACTGCTTGATGCGGCGGAAGACCTTCTCGACGTTGCACGGGTTCTCGCCGAGGATGCGGCTCTTCAGCATCGCGGCGTACGTGCGCGAGGAGGCGTCGCGGACCTCGCCGTAGCCGACGAGGCCCTGGTTCGTGTAGAGCTTCAGGAGCGTACACCGCTTCGGCGCGCCGTCGATGTCGGCAAAGCGCATGTCGGTGATCCTGAGCGTCGCGGGATTGATCGTGCTGATGTTCATAAAGGCGGACTCCGGCGTTGAGGCTGGGGGCGTGGTCAGTTCTCCCGGATGAGGTAGGCGAATGGCGCAAGCGCCCCGATGCGCGCGCCGCCGTCGGCCGTCCGGTTCGTAAGGTTCGCGGCGACGAGGACCCGGCGCGCGCCGAGCGTGCGGATGAAGGCGACAATGCCGTTCGCTTCGCCGTCCGTCACCCACTCCATCGCGCCCTCACTCCAGATCGGGTCCTCGTGGCGCATCTTCACGAGCTTTCGGACGAGCGCGAGGCGCTTCTGCCCGGCGGGCTGCAGCGCACGCGCCCAGTCCACAGTCTTCGCCGCGCGGGACGGATGCTCGACGGGGCCGAAGAAAGAATTTAGTGAATTGTCGGCGATCTCGTTCCCGTTGAAGACGAGCGGCAGGCCGCGACGGAGGAACGTCAGCACGAACGCGGCGTTTCCGGCCTCGACGGGCAAGACGCGGTCAAAGCGCTTTTCCCCGTCGTCCGACGCCGTGTCATGGTTGTCGAGAAAGCAGAACATGAGCGCGTCCGCCGGAAGCGTCGCCTCGTAGTCGCGCACGTCCTTCATCCGCTCGGACAGCGTCTTTGGCTCCTTCATCGCCCAGGCATTCGCGGGCGAGGAGATCAGCGTCTCACGGATCGTGAAGCTCCACGGCCAGGCATAGCAGGCGTCGAACGCCTTCTTCAGCCATTCGGTTTTCGTGCCCTCGTTGATCATCACGAGCTCGGGGTTCACCTTCTGGCAGGCCGTCACGGCCTCGACCCAGAAGTCGATCGGCACCCCGTCCCCGACGTCGCAGCGGAAGCCGTCACAGCCGAGTCGCATCCACTGGAGCATCGAGTCGATGAGGTACTTGCGCACGTCCTTCGAGTCGAAGTTCACGTAGGGGAATCTCCAGTACGTCGTCTTCACCGTGCCGTCGGCGTTCCGCTGGAAGGCGTCGGGAAAGAGGTCCTTCAGGACGTTGTTCGGCCCGCAGTGGAGGTAGACGAGGTCCATGTAGACCTTCAGTCCGAGCGCGTGCGCGCGGTCGTTGAACGCCTTGAAGTCCGCGTCCGTGCCGTACTCCGGGTCGATCTTGTCGTAGTCGGAGATGCGGTAGGGGTTCTTCGGGCTGCCGAAGCCGCTTGCGATCTGGCGCGGGCTCCACCCCGCGCGGTCCATGTCGCGGTCCATCTCGACGAACGGCGTCAGGTAGACGGCGTCGACGCCGACGGCGCGCACGTGGTCCAGCATCTCCGCCGCCGCGCGGAAGTTCCCGTCGCGCGTGAAGTTGCGCAGCACGATCTGGTAGACCGTCGCCCGCTTGAGATAGTCGGGTGTCGGGCGCGGCGCGGCCCAGAGGCCCGAGGCGAGCGCGGCACACGCGAGGAGGGGGAGGAGGCGCTTCATGCGGACCCCGTCCTACTTCACCTCGACGAGCGTCGTGCGCGCCGTGCCGTCCGCGTCCTTCCACGTGAGGCGGTAGCGGCCGCGGAAGCCGCGGAACGCGACCTTGCCGCCCTGCGCCTTCGCGGACGTCCTCGTCTTCCATTCGCGGTTGACGAGGTCGTCCATCGCGAAGTAGGCCGTCTTCGGGCGCATGTCGCGCGTGAAGAGGCCGCTGATCGACGGCTCGCCCGGCGCACCGCAGTCGTCGACGACGTTCCACCACGTGATGCCGTTCATCTTCTCGACCGAGAACCACGCGCGGTAGAGGTTGCGCAGGATGATCGCCTGGACCATCTGCCCGCGCGGCGAGTTGTCCGGCGCGGTGATCGTGATCTCCGAGAGATGGATCGGACGCCTGCCGCCGGCCTGCGTGATCTCGGCGAACCGCGCCGCGACCTTCTCCGGACGCAGGAAGTCCGGGCCGGCGCCACGGGCGATGTTCACAGATTCCGCCGGATTGAAGAGGTGCATCTGCGAGCCCACGACATCAAAGGTCGCACCATGCGCCGCGAGGTCGGCGATCTGCCCCGGAAACGCCGTCATGTTGTAGTCGTTCACGTTCAGCCACGCCTTCGGCCCCATCGCCTTACGCGAGAGGACGAGCGCCTCATAGGCGTAGTTCGCCGGCATGAGGCCGTAGTGGCTGAGCGTGACGGGCCGCGCGTTCTTCGCACTCGACTGGCCCTCGGGCCACGTCTCCTTCGCGCCGCGCGCCCAGTCCGTCGCGGACTCGTTCACGACGTCCCAGCTGTCCACGCGGCTGCCGTAGCGCGCGCCGATCGCGGCGATGCGCCGCGCCATGAAGTCGTTCTGCGCCTTGACGAACGTCGGCACGAGCCGTGCGATCTGCTCGGCGGAGAGCTTCTTGTAGATCTCGGCCCACGCCGCCGCCCAGTTCCGCTCGCCCGGATCGCCCTTCATGTCCTTCACGCCCATCGGCTGCGTGATGTCGCGGCGCGGCATCTTCACGCCCGTCGCCTGTTCGAGGGCGAACTTCTCCTCCTCCGGGCAGAAGTCGTCCCACAGCCACGTCGGCGTGTGCCAGGCGTTGTTGCCCCAGACGAGCGGATGCCCATGGATGCGCACGCCGCGCGTGCGGAGGAAGCTGATCACGGGATCCGGCGCCGGACGCCGCCAGTGCGCCTGATCCTTCGGCTGCGGGCAGCTGTTCCAGAAGTTCTCCGTGTCCTCGTAGCGCTCCTCGAAGCGCGGCGCGTAGGGATACGGCTCCAGCGTCCGCCAGTAGAACGCGACGGTCGCGGAATTGAAGAGCGTGCCGTAGAGCGCCTTGTAGCGGTCGTTCCACTCCTTCTTGCCGAGCTGGTTGAAGTTGAAGATGTGCGCGCCGAAGAAGAAGGCGTGCGAAATCTGCTCGACCGCCACCTCGGCGCCGTCGGGCGCGGCGACGTCGACGGCGGCGTCCGCCTTGCGGTATTTTTCGATGTCCGCGTCGATCTTCGCCTGCACGGCGTCGTTCCAGATCGCCCAGTACTTGTCGGACATCGCCGACTTGTCGACCTTGAACGCCGCCGAGGCTGAGAGCGCCGCCAGCGACACGGCGCAGAAAGCGAATGTTCCGTTCATCTCCACTCCTTCGTTGCTTTGACCCGTTGAATGATTCCTCAGAAGTACCCGCCCTTGTCGATGATCTCCGAGATCGTGTCGCCCTGGCGCACCCACGAGAAGATGTCGACCTCGTTGCGCTCGATGCCCTCGGCCCGGAGCAGCACGTCGTAGGCGATCTCGCGCGGGATGCAGATGACGCCGTCGATGTCGCCCATGATGATGTCGCCGGGGCGCACCGTCACCTTGCCGATCTTGACCGGCACCTGGTAGTGCGTGATCATGCAGCGGCCGAGCGAGCCGTTCGAGACGCGGTACTTGTAGAAGATCGGGAACGGCTGCTCCAGGATCTGCTTCGTGTCGCGGATGCCGCCGGCGATGACCGCGCCGCGAATCCCCTTCGAGATCGCCGTCGCCGTCATGACGCCGCCCCAGAGCGAGGCCTCGACGTCCGAGGACGTGTCCCACACGACGACGCCGTTAGGCTTGAAGTCGTCGAGCATCTGCGCGCGGAACGTCATCTCGCCCTCGATCATGCAGTTCGGCGCGGACTTCACCGTGAACGCCTCGCCGCAGACGACCATCTCGTCCCGGAGCGGCATGATGTCGTGCGGCAGGTTCTGGTCGAGGAGCGTGAGCTCGCGCATGACGTCGTTCACGCAGCCCGTGTAGAGCTTCTCGAAGCGCTCGCAGAGCGCCTTCGTCGGGACGGGGAAGTCGTTTGTCGGGATGTGCTGGCGCTTGGCGATCAGCTTGTCGAGCTTCATGAGGCCGGCTTCCTTGGCCTTCGTGCGCATATCCGCGAGAGAGGGCATGTCAGCGGCTCCTTTCTTCTTTGGCTTCGTTTTTTTCGTTTTCGTTCGAGACGCGCGCCGCCTCGGCCTTGCGCAGGATTTCGAGGTTCTTCACGCCGAGCGCGGGCTTCTTCGCGAAGCTCGCGACGAGGGCCTGTTCGAGGTTGTCGCCCGCGAGGCCCGTGCAGCCGAGCTTCTTCAGCGCGGCGAGCATCATCGTGTTCGCGGCCTTCGGCACGCCGAAGTCCTCCGCCATCTTGATGGCGGGCCAGACGACGAGCTTCACGCCCTCCGGCGGCTGGCGCACGAGCGGAACCGTCGCGTCGACGATCACCGTGCCGCCCTTCCTGACGTCGCCCGCGAAGCGCTCGTAGGACGGCTGGTTCATGCAGACGAGCACGTCGGGATGCTCGACGGTCGGTGAGCCGATGGGCGTCCCGGAGACGACGACCGAACAGCTCGCGCTGCCGCCGCGCTGCTCCGGACCGTAGCTCGGGAACCAGAGCGTGTGGCGGCGTTCGAGGCGCGCCGCCTCCGCGACGGTGAGCCCCAGCGAGAGGATTCCCTGCCCGCCGTAGCCGGCGAACTTGAACCGGCGCTCGGGGACGGCGGGGTCGTTCTCCGCCGGCGGCACCGCCGTCTTCTCGGCGAACAGCTCCGCGCACGTCGCCACCTGCGGCACGGGCTTCACCTGGAGGAGCGGGGAGGACGGCGCAGACGCGGCGGCGACGGGCGCGCCGATGCCCTTCTCCGCGTCGCGGAACGTGCCGAGCGGGAACTCCCGCTCCATCTCGTTCAGGCAGAACTGCGCGGCCTTGAGCGGGTCGAGGCGGAGGTTCGTGGGGCAGGGCGCGAGGATTTCAAGCACGCAGTAGCCCCGGTGCGCCTTCTGCAGCTCGAAGACACGGCGGATGGCCTGCTTCGTCTGGAGAATGCGCTTCGTGTCGGCCACGCTCGTGCGGGCGATGTAGACGGGGGCCTGCAGCTGGCCGAAGACCTCGCAGACGTGGAGCGGGTGGCCCGTCACGGACGGATCGCGCCCGAAGGGCGTCGTCGTCGTCTTTTCGCCCTCCAGGGTCGTGGGGGCCATCTGCCCGCCCGTCATGCCGTAGAGGGAGTTGTTGATGAAGATGCACGCGAAGTTTTCGCCGCGCGAGGCCGCCTGGAAGGCGTTGTTGAAGCCAATCGCGCCAAGGTCGCCGTCGCCCTGGTAGGCGATCGTGACGGCGTGCGGACGCGCCCGGCACGCGCCGGTCGCGACGGCGGAGGCCCGCCCGTGGGCGGCGGAAATGTGCGCCGCGTCCCAGTAGTAGTAGGTGAAGACGCCGCAGCCGACGGGATCGACGAAGATCGTCTCGTCCTGCAGCCCCATCTCGGCGCAGCACTCGGCGATGAGCTTGTTCACGATGCCGTGCCCGCAGCCGGGGCAGTAGTGGGTGACGCGCGTCTCCTTCCCGCTGCGCGGGAACTTCGGATACATGCCCTTCTGTTCAATGACTTTCATTGAAATCACTCCAACTTTCATTAAACCCATTGAGTCGCTTCTTGAGTCGCTTCGCTTTAAGTAGTTAAGTGGTTAAGTAGTTAAGTAGTTAAGTTTCAAGTAAGTAGTTAAGTTTCAAGTTCTCTACAAAATCAACCACTCACGCACTTAACCACATCAACCACTTGACTTAATCACTTAACCACTTAAAACCCGCAGGGTGACTTAACCACTTAAAACCCGCAGGGTGACTTAACCTCTACCTACTACCTACTTCCCCAGAATCATCTTGGCGGCCTTGACGGCGTCGTCGACGGAGACGACCTGCCCGCCCATGCGGTGGACCATCATCACGTTCGCGGCCTCCGCGCCGAGCCCGCTCTTCGCGAGCTGCAGGCGCACATCGTCGGCGAACTGCCCGGCATCGAGTTCGATCGTCATGATGCGGCGTCCCTTCGCGGCGGCGGCAAGCTGTTCGCGCGGGAACGGGTTGAGGGTGATCGGACGGAAACAGCCGACCTTCAGGCCCTTGCGGCGGCAGGTCTCCGCCGTCGTGCGGGCGACGCGGCTCGCAATGCCGAACGCGCAGATCAGAAGATCCGCGTCCTCCGCGAGGTAGGTCTCGGCCTCGGCGTCCGCCTGCATGTCCTCGTACTTGCGCTGGAGATGGTCGTTGAAGACCTCCTGCGCCGCCGCGTCGAGGAAGATGGACTTCACCAGGTTCTCGCGCGTCTTCGCCTCGCCCTGCGCGGCCCACGCGCTGAAGTCGGGCTTCGCGCGCTCCGCCTCCGGGAGGCGCACCGTCTCCATCATCTGGCCCTGCAGGCCGTCCGCGAAGACGACGGCGGGCGTGCGCCACTTGGCCGCCATCTCGAACGCCTTGATCGTGAGGTCGCACATCTCCTGCGCGCTCGCGGGGGCGTAGGTGAAGGTCTGGTAGTTGCCGTGGCCGCCGCCCTTCACGGCGGGCGTGTAGTCGCTCTGCTCGGGGTAGACGTTGCCGAGGCCCGGGCCGGCGCGGTTGACGTCCACGACGACCGCCGGCAGCTCCGCGCCCGCAAGGTAGCTCAGGCCCTCCTGCATGAGGGAGAAGCCGGGGCCCGACGTCGCGGTCATGCAGAGCTTGCCCGCCGCCGCCGCGCCGAACATCATGTTGATCGAGGCCGTCTCGCACTCCGCCTGCACGAACGTGCGCCCCAGCATCGGGAACCACTTCGCCGCGCCATGGGCGATTTCGCTCGCAGGCGTGATCGGATAGCCGAAGTAGAGCTCGCACCCCGCGTAGAGGGCGCCCATCACCACGGCCTCGTTGCTCTTGACAAACTTCGTCATGCCTTCACCACCTTGATCGCATAGGGTTCCGGGCAGTTGTAGAAGCACAGCGCGCAGCCGATGCACCCCTCGCCCTTGTAGCCGACGGGCTTGATGCCCATCTTGTTCAGCGTCGTCTTCAGTTCGAGGCAGCCGCGCGGACAAGCGGCGACGCACCGTCCGCAGCCCTTGCAGCTGTCCTCTTCGATCTCGGGGTGGGAGACCACCTGTTCATTTCCTTGCATGGTACGGTCCTTGGTAAATGTCCGAACAGTATATCATCTTCCTGCTGGGAATGGCAGTGCGAAGATGCCGCCTGCGTCCGCCGAAATCTGCGCCGCGAAGCGAAGCCAACTATGCTATACTTCCCTCCGCATGAGAGAAGAAGAAGACGATGCGTGCAGGGGGCCTCTCCCCCTCCCGACGATTCGCCGCTATCCGGCCTATCTGCGCGAAATCCGCGCGATGATCGAACGCGGCGAACTGCACATTTCAAGCGCGGTGATCGCGGACAAGCTCGGGCTCGACCAGGTCCTGACGCGCAAGGACCTCGCCATGGCGGGCGTCCCCGGGAAGCCCCGTTGCGGCTACCCCGCGCGCGCGCTCGAACGCGCGATCGTCCACGCCCTCGGATGGGACAACGCGACCGACGCCGTCCTCGTGGGCGTGGGCTCGCTCGGCCAGGCCCTGCTTGGCTACCGCGGCTTCGCCGAGCACAACCTCTCGATCTCCCTCGCCTTCGACGCCGACCCGTCGAAGACGCTCAAGGACGTCCACGGCGTCGTCGTGCATCCGATGGAAGACCTGCCCCTTCTCGTGAAGCGGCTCAAGATCAAGCTCGGCATCCTCACCGTGCCGAGCGCGGCGGCGCAGGCCTGCGCGGCCGCGCTCGTCGACGCGGGCATCGCGGGCATCTGGAACTTCACGCCCGAACCGCTCGACGTGCCGGAAGGCATCGTCGTGCAGAACGTCGACCTCGCCCAGTCCCTGGCCGTCCTCTCGCACGCCATCGCGCGCGGCTGACGAGACGCCTCCCGGAGACCGGCTGCCTTCCGCGCACGGCGCGCCAAGGCGCAACGCATCCACCCAACACGAAAGGAACATCACCATGAACGCACTGAACGCCGCCGGCGGCCTCGTCGCCCTCTCCCTTCTCAGCACGGCCTTGCCGACGTACGCCGACGCGGCCGACGCGCAGCCGAAGGAGACACCGGCAAGCCTGGAGGAGAAGGACGACTTTCCCCTCTCCGTCGAGGTGTCGCTGGACGTCCTGAGCGACTACGTGTGGCGCGGCACGATCTGCAACGGGAATCCCGTCTGGCAGCCGTCCGTGGCGCTCGGCTACGACCTGGGCGACTGGGGCGCCCTCTCGGCGAACGTCTGGCAGTCCTACGACCTCACGCACAAGCGCGGCACGGCGACGAACAGCCGCCGGGCGTGCGGCCTGCAGGAGATCGACTACACGCTCGCGTATGCGGTCAGCCTGGCGGACTTCGACTTCGAGGCCGGGCACATCTTCTACACCTATCCGAACAACAACGGCGCGTCCGACCAGGACCTCTACGCAACGGTCGCCTACAACAACGCGATCGTCACGCCCAGCGCCTCCGTCTACTGGAACTACAACTCCGCGCACGGCGAAGACCCGTCGGCCGTCTACGTCTCCTTCGGCCTCGCGCACGAGTTCGAACCCGTCGAGGGGCTGACGCTCACCCCCTCCGCCGCGCTCGGCTTCGGTGACAACGCCTGGAGCAAGTACGTGACGGACGAATCCACCGGGACGGAACTGACCGACCAGACGATCGGGCTTGCCGCGAGCTACGCAATCACGGAGAACATCTCCGTCGGCGCCCAGATCAACTACACCTGGACCCCCTCCCGCACCCTGCGCCATCTTGACTACATGGGCTGCGGCAAGAACCAGCTCGTTTGGGGCGGCGTCAACGCGACGGTCAGTTTCTGACCGGCGCGTTCCGCGTCAGCACATGGCGGCCTGATCCAACGCGCATCGGCGCCGCGCCGGGGAGCCGGATAACCGCCACCGTGTTCGGCGGCACCGTGAAGTCGTACGTCACCGTGTCGCCGTCGCGCTTCCAGGACGAGACGATCTCGCCGTTCGGGCCATTCACCGACGCGCGCGCCCAGGAGAGGGCGGCGATCGGCTGCGGCGCGAGGACGACCTCGCCGAAGGCCGGCTTCTTCGCGCACGTGACGGCGCTCGTGGAGTCCTTCGTCTCCGCCGGGCGGATGCCCGCGAGGTACTGGTAGGCCCAGCCAACGAAGTCGCCGAACATGATGTGGTTGCGCGAGGAGCCGTCGCCCCAGTCCTCCCAGAGCGTCGTGCCGCCCTTCTGGACCCACTCGGCCATCGAGGGCTTCGTCGGATTCACGATCAGCTTGAACGCGAGGTCCGTGCGGCCCATGCGGCTCAGCGCGCGGAAGAGGTGCTTTGTGCCGTAGAGGCCCACGTCGAGGTGGTCGCCCGCCTTCCCGACGGCGGCGACGAGCTGCGCCTCCACCTTCGCGCGCGCGGCCTCCTCCGCGAGGCCGAAGGCGAGCGCCATCGCCTGCGCCGTCTGCCCGCCGTTGTCGTAGACGCCATCGCCCTTGTAGAGCCGCCGGTTGAGGCCCGCGCGCGTCTTCGCGGCCTTCGCGTTCCACTGCGCGGCCTCGGCGGAAAGGCCCTTCAGCGCGGCGATCTCGGCGGCGATGCGCTGGGCCTGGTAGTAGTAGCAGGAGCTCGTGAAGAGGGTGGAGGGCATGTGCGCGCGGTTGACGGGCACCCAGTCGCCGAGGCCGTGCTTCACGAGGCCGTCCGCGTCCGCCTTCGCCGCCGTGTAGGCGAGATACTTCACGAGCGCGGGGTAGACCTCGTCGAGGATGCGGCGGTCGCCCCGGTACGTCCAGAGGTTCCACGCGATGACGGGCAGCGCGCTATCCCAGCCCGCACCGTTGCCCCAGTGGTAGCCCCAGCCGGAGGAGGGGACGATGCCGGGGAGGTTGCCGTCGGGGAGCTGCGCGTCAAGGAGATCCCGCAGCCACTTCTCGTAGGCGGCCGTGTTCTCGAAGAGGTACTGCGCAAGCTCGCTCGCGATGGAGGCGTCGCCCGTCCAGCCGTTCTTCTCGCGGTGCGGGCAGTCGGTCGGCACGCCGTCCACGAAGTTGCCGCGATAGGCCTTGTCGCCCATTTCCATGAGCGCGTTGAACGTCGCGTCCGAACACGCGAAGGAGCCGATCGTGGGGAAGGCCGTGTGGATGACGCACGCCACGGCGTCCTCGGGCTTCGGGGCCTGGCGCAACCCCTTCACGACCGCGTAGCGGAAGCCGTGGTAGACGAAGCGGGGCTCGTAGGACTCGACGGCCGCGCCGGAGCAGACGACGCGGTCCGTCTGGAACGCGGCGTCGACGGGGCAGACGCGGTGCGAGGCCGTGTAGCGGAAGTGCTCGTCGATCCGGCGCCGGCGCGCCGCCTCGTCCGGGTCGCCCCCCCAGAAGTTGAAGTCGTTCAGGCCGTCCCTGACGGAGGGCCGCGCCGGGGTGCCGTCGTCCTGCACGCGCTCGTCGTAGCGGACCGAGACGACATCGCCCTTCTTCTGCCCGCGCAGCGCAAGGCGCGCCCAGCCGGCGACGTTCTCGCCGAAGTCGATCACGTACGTGCCGCCGCCGAGGCTGCGGATCTTCTTCGCGGGGAACGTCCGCATGACCCGCGCGCCGGGCTGCGCCTCGCCCACGAGGCGCCCGCCGGGGGCGGGCACCTCCTCGGCCATCACGACGGTCTTCTCAAGGTCGGGCATGCGCGGGTCGCACGCGCCCGTGACCTCGCCCTCGAAGAGGTCGTCGTAGCCGACGGGGCTCTTCACCTGCCGCCACGTCCGGTCCGTCGCGACGACCTCCTTCGTGCCGTCGGCGTAGACGATCTCCAGCTGCGCGAGGCCGCGCGGGAAGTTCCGCCACGGCGCCGTCTCGAAGTTCCACGTCGCGACGGCGCGCATGTCGTACCAGCCGTGCCCCACGAGGAGGCGCAGTTCGTTGGCGCCCTGCCGGAGGTCGCCGTCGAGGCGGTAGGTCGAGGAGAGGACGCGGCGGTCAAAGGCGGTCGGCGCGGGATCAAGCACCTTGTCGCCGACCTTCACGCCGTTGAGGGCGGCCTCGTAGAAACCGACGCCCGTCACGTGGAGGACGGCCGAGGCGACGGGCTTCTTCACGGTGAAGGTCTTCGCAAACGCGGGCGAGGCGTTCTCGGCGCGCAGCACCATGTCCTTCCCCCAGGCGGGGGCGCGCGGACCGCCGAGCGCGGCGACCGCGCCGTTCGGGGACGTCCAGCCCTTCGCATCCGTCACGAGCGTCCTGCCGCCCGGGAAGACGATCTTCGCGAGGAAGGCGCGCGCGTCCTTCGGGGCGTGGAGGCGGATGGGGTCGATCGGATCGGACGCGGTGCGCGGCTTATCCGCGAAGAGGCGCACGACGACCGTGTTCGTCCCCTTCACGAGGTAGGGCGTGAGGTCGCGGAAGCGCAGGTAGCGCCAGTCGTGGACGTGCCCGCTCCACTTGTTGAACGGCCGCCCGTTGACGTCGATCTCATGCTGGGAGACGCCCGCATGGACCATCTCGACGTACTCGCCCGGCTTCACCCCGTCGAAGACGAAGGAGAACGCGAGCGTCGCGACGCCCTTCTTGTCGGCCGGCGCGGTGATCCACTGCGCGGCGCCGAAGTCTTCGTCCGGGCGCGTCACGGCGGCGGGTCCGATCCACCTCGCCCGCCAGTCCGCCGGCTTCATGACGCCCATCGTCCATTCGGCGGGCGCGCTCCACGGGCTCTCCACGCCCGCCGCCGTCCAGGTCTTCACCTTCCAGAAGACGCGCTGGGAGGTCGCGAGGGGCTTGCCCGCGTAGGCGACGCCCACGTTCGCGTCGCCCGCGACGCGCCCGGAGTCCCACAGGTCGCCGACGTCCCGCGCGAGGTTCTCGCGCGACGAGGCGGCAAGGACGCGCCAGGCGGCCTGCATCACGTCGCACCCGTCCGCCGCGAGCTTCCACCCGAGGCGCGGCGCGGGGGCGTCGAGGCCGCAGGGGTTCTCGCGGTACTCGGCGGTCAGCCCATGCGGCGCGCGGGCGGAGGCGGATTGATCGGCGGGCGCGCGGCAGCCGGCGAGGCCCCCCGCCAAAGCCCAGACGACGATGCCGCACGGCAGGAGGTTCTTCATCGGTCTTCTCCTTTTCAGATTCAGGCCTGCCCCGCAAGGCGCTTCATCGTCGCGAGCGCGGTTTCGAGGTTCTTCGCGAAGTCCTTCCTGTCGCCCCAGCCGCATTCGCAGGAAACGCCGCCCGCATAGCCGATGTCCCTGAGCGCGTCGAAGTAGGGCGCGAACTCGGAGCCGTCGCCCGTGAGGCCCGGCGCGGTGCGCGTCCCCTTCTCGGCGATGTGGCAGTGCTTGAGGAGCGCGCCCGCCGCGCGGATCGACGCGGCGTCCTCCCCGCCCTGCTCCATGTGGAAGATGTCGGCGAGCAGGCGGATGCGCGGCGAGCCGACCTTCCGGCAGATGACGATGCCCTCGCGGACGAAGTTGAGGAAGTTCGCCTCCTTGGGCTGGAGCGGCTCCAGCACCACCGTCACCCGGCAGCCCGCGATGCGCAGGGCGAGCTTCCGGCAGAAGTCGGTGAACTGCTCGACCGCCTGGTCCTTCGGGAAACCGTCGGGGGCGTTGCGCGCGCCGCCGGAGCCGAAGACGATCGTCGTGAGCCCCACCTCGTCCGCGCGCCGGCACGCCGTCTCGGCGTAGGCGAGCGGCGCGTCGAAGGCGGCCTTCGGCCCCGTCAGGCGGAACGAGCCGGGGAGGAAGCCGTTGCAGGAGCGCATCGGCAGCGGGGCGGCGAGAATCGCCTCCTTCTGCCTTTTCCACGCCTCCTCGTCCTTCTCCGGCATGAACATGCCCGCCACGCCGCCCTCGAAGAAGTCGTAGCCGGCCTCCTTCATGAGCGGCACATCCTTGAGGCCGCGGCATGCGCCGAAGAGGATCTTCGGCGGCTCGCTCTTGAAGAGGGAGCAACCCCCCATCGCGGCGGCGCCCGCCGCCAGTCCAAGAAAATCACGACGCTTCATCTTCATTCCTCCTTTTGACGTTACCTTTTGGCGTTAAGATCTTAAGGCCGTCTCAGCGGCTCCAGGCCGGGTTCATCCAGTGGCCCGCGTTGTGGAAGAGGCGCACGGGCGGGTCGCGCTCCTCCTCGGGGGCCGTGTCGACGATGAAGAGCGCGCCGTCGCGCTCGGCGACGACGTGGCGCCCGTCGGCGGCCCAGCTCGGATGCTCCCAGCTGCCGGGCTTCGTGACGACGCGCGCGGTGGACTCGCCCTTGAGGGGGTCCATGACGACGAGGACGTTCTGCCCGGCGCGCTTGGAGGCGTAGACGATGCGCCCGTCGGGGCCCCAGTCCGGGTTCGTGTTCTGGCTGCCCGTGTTCGTGATGCGCGTCGACTTCCGCGAGGCGACGTCGAGCAGGTAGATCTGCGGCTGGCGCGTCAGGTCCGTCACGTAGACGATCTTCGTGCCGTTCGCGTTCCAGCACGGCGACGCCTCGGAGGCGGCGGGCGTGCGCGTCATGCGGTCGACGCGGTTCGCGCCGGGCGTGACGACGTAGAGCTCGGGGTTGCCCTGGTGCGAGAGGACGATCGCGTAGCGCGAGGCGTCGGGCGCCACGGCGGCGCCGGTCGCAAGGCCCTTGAACTGCGCGAGGAGCGCGCGCTGGCCGCTGTCCGGGCTGATGCGGTAGACGAGCGGGGCCTGCTGCAGGAAGCCCGTGTAGTAGATCTCGTGCTTGTTCGGCGTCCAGCGGGGCCCCACGGCGGCGCGGCGGTCGCGCGTGAGCTGGCGGATGTCGTAGCCGTCGGGATAGCAGACGTAGAGCTCGGCGTTGTCCTTGCCCTTGCGGTCCACGAAGGCGATGCGGTCGCAGGCGAAACCCTTGCGGCCCGTGTGCGCCTGCACGATCGCGTCCGAGAACGCGCGCGCGGCCATGCGCGCCGCCTTTTCGTCCGAGAACGCGGCCGCCGTCTTGACCTGCTTGCCCGCGCCCGTCGCGGCCACGCCCGCGCCCGGCGTGCCCGTCACCTTGATCTGGCCGTTCGGGCCGATCTTGAAGGTGCCGCTCATGCCGAGGTTTCGACGCAGGGACGTGTTGAACGCCTTGGCGGCGGGCGTCGCCTCGGACGTCTCGACCGTGACGACGACGCGCTCGGCGCCGGACTTCTTCACGTGGACCACGTTCGCGGCACAGCACAGGGAACAGGCCGCAAGCGCGGCGAAGGGAAACGGGATGCGACGACTCATCGGAACTCCTTCAATGAAAGGCGGTGTTTTGAAATTGAAGAAGCGAGTATACCGATTTCCCGCCGCAGGCGCAACACGAAACTGCCCTCCGCCGGGCGCGCGCGGCGGCCTTCGGCCCGATATGCTATACTGGCGGCCATGAAGATTCTGCAGATCCTGCCGTCCCTCCAGATGGGCGGCGTCGAACGCGGCACGATCGAGATCGCGCGGGCCCTGAAGGCGGCGGGCGTCGCGAACATGGTCGCCTCGCAGGGCGGGCCGATGGTCCGGGCGCTTGAGGAGATGGGCGTCCCGCACGTCGCCCTTCCGCTCATGAGCAAGAACCCCTTCACGATCCGGCGAAACGCGCGCCGCCTCGCCGACCTCGCGCGGTCGGAGGCGATTTCGCTCATGCACGTGCGCTCGCGCGCGCCCGCCTGGTCGACCCATTGGGCGTCGCGGCGGTGCGGCGTCCCGTGGCTCGCGACGTTCCACGGCGTCTACGGCACGACGCCCGCCGTCCTCAAACTCCCCTACAACCGCGTCATGCTCAAGGGGCTGCGCACGATCTGCGTCTCCCGGTACGTGTACCGGCACGTCCTCGAAACCTACCATCCCGACCCGGCGCAGCTCGTCTGCATCCCGCGCGGCGCCGACACCGACGCCTTCCGCCCCGACGTCGTGACGGAGGAGGAGGCGCGCGCGAAGAAGTGCGGCCCGTACCGCTTCCCCGAAGACCTTCCGGTCATCACGCTCCCCGGCCGCCTCACCTTCTGGAAGGGCCAGACCGTCTTCCTCGAAGCGCTCGGCCTCATGCGCCACAAGCGCCTCGGCGTCCTCTTCATCGGCTCAGACCAGGGGCGCACGGACTATTCGGACCGCCTGCGCGCCCTCGCCTCCCGGCTGCCCGACGAGACGCAGGTCGTCTTCCGCGACCACACGCGCGAGATGCAGAAGGTCTACGCCCTGAGCGACATCGTCGTGAACGCCTCCTCCGCACAGCCCGAGGCATTCGGCCGCACGATCCCCGAAGCCCAGGCGATGGGGCGGCTCGTCGTCGCGACGGCGCACGGCGGCGCGTGCGAGACGATCGAGGACGGCAAGACCGGCTGGCTCGTCCCGCCGGGCGACGCGCGCGCGCTCGCCGCCAGGCTCGACGAGATCCTCGACCTCCCCGAAGCGCGCAAGGCCGAAGTCCGCGCGGCCGCCCTCGCCTCCGTGCGCGCGAATTACTCCGTCTCGAAGATGTGCGCCGCGACGCTCGCCCTCTACCGCGCGCTGGCGTCGTGACGCCGCCTCGGCCCCTACGGGGCCCTCTTCACTTCATCGGGCAGCCGACGTTGTCCTTCAGGACGAACTCCTCGCCGTGGCCGCCGAGGTCGACGATCTTCTCCTGCATGTAGCCCTGGTGGAGCGCGTTGCCCGAGACGACCGAGTAAGCGAGGTTCTTGACGATGAAGCCGACCTGCGGCGTGTAGAGGCCCTTGCCGCCGTCGTCGCGCCCCGCGCGGCAGGCGTTGCCCGTCATCGCAAGGCCCCGGCAGCCTTCCAGGCGCACCTGGCAGGAGCGCTCGCCCTCCGCGAGCAGGTTCGAGTCCTTGCCGCAGCGGCGGAAGACGTTGCCCGTCACCGTCAGGGCCTGGGTGCCGACCGCGCAGAGCCCCGCGCCCCAGTTGCGGTCGAAGGAGTTGCCCGTCACGTTCCAGTCGTCGCCGCCCACGAGCGAGAGGCCGTAGCCGCGGTTCCACTCCACGCGGTTCGCCGTGAACATGACGGTCGCGCCCACGCCCTCGCAGCCGAAGCCGTTGCCGCCGTTCGCCGAGAACTGGTTGTCCGTCACGAAGCCGTCCCACCCCCGGATGCGCATGCCGTCGCCGCCGTTCGCCATGCACTGGCTGTGGCGGATGATGAAGAGCCAGATGCGGTTCAGGTAGATGCCGTGGCCGGAGAACTCCATCACCTTGATGTCGTCGAAGACGAACGTGTCCTCCTTCTTGCTCCACTTCTCCGTGTTGTCGAGGAGGATGCCGTGGACGGGCTGCGGCGCCTTGCGGATGCCGCGCAGCACGAGCCCGCGCACGCGCACGCCGAACGCCCCCGTCACGTCGAGCATGCACCGAGCGCTCGGGTCGTCGAGTTCGAGGACGGCCCCCGCCTTCTCGCAGCGGAAGATCCACGCCGGGTCGGCGAGGAGCGTGACGTGCGGCGGCACCTTCAGGCCGTGGCAGCGGTAGACCCCGGCGGGGAACCACACCGTCCCCTGCGCCGCGCCCGCCGCGTCGAGCGCCTTCTGGACAGCGGCGGTGTCGGGCGCCTTGCCGTCGCCCGCCGCGCCGAAGTCCTTCACGTTGAAGCGCGAATCGCCCTTCGCGCCCGCCGCCTCCGCGCCCTGCGCCGGCGTGAGCGCCGCCGCGAGCCCGAGGCCCGCGCCCAGCATGAAGTCGCGTCTGTTCATGTCATGTCCCTCCTTGTTGTCACTGGCATTCGGCGCCCGCCCGGCGGTCAGGCCTTCGCGACGGCGATCTTCGCGGCGCGGCCGTTGAGGTCGCAGGACGCGGCGCCGGGGCAGTCGGCGAACGTGAGCGCCGTCGCAAGCGTCTCGGCCTTCACGTAGTCGGCGTGCGCCGCAAGCGCGGCCCGCAGCTCGTCGCCGACCTCGGCGGTGACGGCGATGCGCTGCGTGACCTCGAAGTCCGCCTCCTTGCGCATCGCCTGCACGTGGCTCACGAACTCGCGCGCCAGGCCCTCGGCGACGAGCGCGGGGGAGAGCGCCGTTTCGAGCCCCACCACGATGGCGCCTTCGGAGGCGACGACCATGCCGGCCTTCGGCCTGCGCGTGACAAGCACATCCTCTTCCGTCAGCGCGAAGCCCTCCACGGTCGCGGAGCCGCTGAACGCCTTCAGCGCGGCGATGCCGGCGGCGACGGCCTTCATCTTCGGTCCGCACTTCGGCCCGAGCGTCTTGAAGTTCGCCTTGTAGCTCACGTCGCAAAGCGCCGTCTCGTCGGCGAGGTAGGCGATTTCCTTGATGTTGAGCTCGTCGAGGATGAGGTCGTCGAGGTGCGTGCCGGCGCCGGCGACGAGGATCTTCGCGAGCGGCTGGCGCACCTTGAGGTCGTTGTCCACGCGCAGCTGGCGGCCGAGCGTGACGATCGTCTGCACGGCGGCCATCTCGCGTTCGAGGGCGAGGTCGCGCGCGCCGGCGCGAGCCGTCGGGAAGTCGCAGAGGTGGACGCTCTCGGGGTCGTCCTTGCCCTTCAGGTTGCGGTAGATCGTCTCGGAGATGAACGGCGTGAACGGCGCGGCGACCTTCGAGAGCTGCACGAGCACGTAGCGGAGCGTGCGGTAGGCGTGGAGCTTGTCCCCGTCGTCCTGGCTCTTCCAGAAGCGGCGGCGGCTGCGGCGGATGTACCAGTTCGTCAAGTCTTCGATGAACGCGACGAACGGCCGCACCGCGCGCTGGAGGTCGTAGTCGTCCATCGCGGCCGTGACGTCGGCGATGAGCGTCTCCATCGAGCTGCAGATCCAGCGGTCGAGGACGTTCGGCGAGTCGGGCACCGCGACCGCCTCGTCGTGGAAGCCGTCCACGTTCGCGTAGGTGACGAAGAAGGAATAGGCGTTCCACCACGGGATGAGGAGGTCGCGGAGGACCTGCTTGACGCCGTTCTCGGAGAACTTCAGGTTCTCGGCGCGCACGACGGGCGAGTAGATCATGTAGAGGCGGATCGCGTCCGCGCCGTACGTGTCGAGCATGTGCGCCGGGTCGGGGTAGTTCTTCAGGCGCTTCGACATCTTCTTGCCGTCCTCGGCGAGGACGAGGCCGTTGACGACGACGTTCCGGTAGGGGCTCTTGCCGAAGAGCATCGTACCGAGGAGCATGAGCGTGTAGAACCACCCGCGCGTCTGGTCGAGGCCCTCGGCGATGAAGTCGGCCGGGAAGTAGTCGGCGAAGGACGCGAGGTCGGGCGTGCCGTCCGCGCCGCCCATGTAGTGCTGCTGCGCGTAGGGCATCGAGCCCGACTCGAACCAGCAGTCGAGGACTTCGGGCGTGCGGTGGTAGGTCTTGCCGTCCTTCCTGATGACGACCTTGTCGACGAAGTGCTTGTGGAGGTCGGTGACGCGCACGCCGCTCAGGTCTTCGAGTTCCTGGATGGAGCCGACGCAGATCATGTCGTTCGGATCGTCGTCGTTGACCCACACGGGGATGCAGCTGCCCCAGAAGCGGTTGCGGGAGATGTTCCAGTCGCGCGCGTCCTTGAGCCAGTTGCCGAAGCGCTTGTCGCCCACGTAGGCGGGCGTCCAGTGGACGCCGTCGTTGTTCGCGACGAGCTGGTCGTGCAGGTCCTCCACCTTCACGTACCAGGCGTCGATCGCGCGGTAGATGAGCGGTGTGTCGGTACGGTCGCAGAACGGGTAGGCGTGGGTGATCGTCGCCTGGTGGACGAGCCGGCCCTCGGCCTTCAGGCGCTTGATGATGTCCTTGTCGCAGTCCTTGCAGAAGCGGCCCGCGTACTCGGGCACCTGGTCGGTGAAGTTGCAGCTCGTGTCGAGGGGGTCGACGAGCGCGTGCATCCCCGCCTCCTGGCAGACGCGGAAGTCGTCCTCGCCGTAGGCGGGGGCGATGTGGACGAGGCCCGTGCCGTCATCGGTCGAGACGTAGCCGTCGTTCAGGACGCGGAACGCGCCCTCGGCCTTTCTGTCCGCAAAATACGGGAACATCGGCTCGTAGGACGTCCCCTTCAGCGCGGAGCCCTTGAAGGCGGCGACGCGCTCGTACTGCTCGGCCTTCCTGAAGATGTACGGCAGACGGGCCTCCGCCATCACGTAGACGGGGCGCGCGTCGTCCGTGAGGTCGCGCACCGCCACGTAGTCGATGTCCGCGCCCGCGCAGATCATCAGGTTTTCGGGGAGCGTCCAGGGCGTCGTCGTCCAGATGAGGAGGTAGACCGTCGGCTCCTGCGCGAGCAGGTCCTTGAGCGCATCGCTCGGGCACTCGACCTTCACGCGCACGGTGACGGTCGGATCCTGCACGTCCTTGTAGTTCGAACCTGCCTCGAAGTTCGAGAGCGGCGTCGAAAGCTTCCAGGAATACGGCATGATGCGGTGCGAGCGGTAGACGCGGCCCTGGTTCCAAAGCTGCTTGAAGACCCACCAGATCGTCTCCATGAAGTCGGGGTTCATGGTCTTGTAGTCGTGGTCGAAGTCGACCCAGCGGCCCATGCGCGTGACGGTCTTGCGCCACTCCGAGACGTACTTCAGCACCATCGAACGGCACTGCTCGTTGAACGTGTCCACGCCGAGGGCCTTGATCTCGGGCGTCCCCGAGACGCCGAGCGCGTCCTGCGCGAGCGCCTCGATGGGGAGGCCGTGCGTGTCCCAGCCGAAGCGGCGCTCCACGTACTTGCCGCGCATGGTCTGGTAGCGCGGCACGATGTCCTTGATGGTGCCGGCGAGAAGGTGACCGTAGTGCGGCAGCCCCGTCGCGAACGGAGGCCCGTCGTAGAACGTATAGCGGTCCTTGCCCCGATTACGGTCGAGGGACTTCCTGAACACATCGCCCTCGGCCCAATACTTGAGCACGTCCTCCTCCATCCGAGGGAACTGGACCTTGTTCGACACCGGCTTGAACATCACGCGCAACTCCAATCAATTTGAAAAAGCGGCGTTGAGTATACCATAAGAAATTCGCTTGGACAATTGCGTTGCCGTCGGCGCGGAACGGGCGCGGCGCCCCGTCGGCCGCGCGGGCAGGGCGCATCCGCCGCCTATTTATGCTATACTCGCCGACGTGAAAAAGGATCATCTCCTCAAGCTGTTCCTGGCGAGCGGCTTCTTCCTCGGCCTGGCCCCCGTCGTGCCGGGCTCCTTCGGCGCCCTCGTGGGGCTCGCCTGGCATGAACTGGCCCTGCTGCTCGGCTGGGGCGAGTCGGCCATCCGTTTCTGGTGCCTCTGCGGCGTCTTTCTCTTCGCGGGGCTCCACTACTGGCTCACGCCGTGGGCGCAGGCGCATTGGCACGACCCCGACCCGAAGCACTTCGTCCTCGACGAGGTCGTGGGCTACCTCTGCGTGCCGCTCTTCTGGGCGTTGCCCGCCCAGGCGGACGCGCCCGTCTATGCGCTCGGCGCGTTCGCCGTCTTCCGCGTCCTGGACGCGATCAAGCTGCCGATCGCGCGCTACATCGACCGCAACGTCCACACGGCGCACGGCGTCCTCTTCGACGACGTCGTCTCGGCCGCCTACACGGCCGCGCTCGTCTCGGGCTTCGCGTGGATGCTAAGTAGTAGTTAAGTAGTTAAGTGGTTAAGTGGTTAAGTGGTTAAGTAGTTAAGTGGTAAGTTGAGCGAAGGCGGGGGCGGACGGAAGATGAGGACGAGAGGATGGGTGGGGTGCGCGTGCGTCGCGCTGGCGGGATGGTGCGCGGGCGAGACGGCGTTCCGGCGGCCGCTGGAGCGTGTCGCCTCGATGGATCCGCTGCGCGCGGCGAGCGTCTGCGAGGCGCGCGCCGTGTCGCTCGTCTACGAGCCGCTGCTCGAAGTGGACTACTTCGCGCGCCCGTACCGTCTGAAGGGGTGCCTCTGCGACCTGCCCGACGTATCGACGAACGGGCTCGTGTACACGTTCCGCATCCGCGAGGGGTCGCGCTTCCAGCCGGATGCGTGCTTCCCGGGCGGCGCGGGGCGGCCCGTCGTCGCCGGGGACGTCGTCTATTCGCTCAACCGGCTCGCCGACAAGGCGAATGCGTCGAGCGGACTCTGGACGATGGAGGCCGTGGCGCGGGTCGAGGCCGTCGATCCGCGCACGGTGCGCATCACGCTCAAGCGGCCCCTCCACGTCTTCCCGTGGCTCATGGCGATGGCGTACGCGGCGGTGGTGCCGCACGAGGCGGTGGCGCGCTACGGGGTGAAGTTCGGCGGCGTCGCGGTGGGGTCGGGTCCGTACCGGCTCGCCGAATGGTGGCGCAACCACCGGATGCGCTTCCGCCGCGACCCGACGTGGCGGGGATGGCGCGAAATCAAGACGGCGCCCTACGACGAGATCGACTACTTCGTCGTCGATGACGTGTCGACGCAGTGGCTCATGTTCCTCTCCCGCGAAGTCGACTTCCTCGGGGAGGTCTCGCACGACAACTGGGACGCGGTGGTGGGGCCCGACGGCAGGCTTGCGGGCGACCTGGAATCGCGCGGCATCCACCTGCACGGCGCGCCCACGATGACGGTGATGTACGTGGGGATCAACATGAACGACCCCGTGCTGGGTCCGAACCGGAAGCTGCGCCAGGCGTTCAACTGCGCGTTCGACGCGCCGGCGTGGAAGCGCTTCCTCAACAACCGCGTCGAGCCGAGCGACGGCCCCGTGCCGCCGGGCGTGGAGGGGCGGCTGGAGACGCCGTTCGCCTATGCCTTCGACGTGGAGAAGGCGAAGCGCCTCCTCGCCGAGGCGGGCTATGCGGGGGGAATCGACCCGAAGACGGGCCGCCGCCTTGAGATCTCCCTCACGATCGGCCGCGCGAACCAGACGGCGCGCGAGGAGGCGGAGCTGATGCAGAGCTTCTACAACCGCATCGGCGTGCGGCTCGAACCGCGCTACATGACGTGGAACGCCTACCTTGACGCGGTGAACAAGGGCGACGTGACGCTCTTCATGCTCGGCTGGATCGGCGACTACCCGGACGCCGAGAACTTCCTGCAGCTCTTCCACTCGAAGAACGTCTCGCCGGGGGCGAACCACGGCAACTACCGCAACCCCGCCTTCGACCGCCTCTACGACGCGGCGATGGCGACGGCGGACGCGGCGGCGCGCACCGCGCTCTGGCGGCAGGCGCAGGAGGTCGTGCGCGAGGACTGCCCGTGGATCTTCCTCCACTTCCCGAAGGTCTATTCGCTCTCCTGGGGCCACGTGGGCAACTACCGCCCGACGGACTTCCCCTACGGAACGGAAAAGCACCTCTTCCAGAAGGAGACGCCGGCGGCGCGCTGAACGCCTGTCCGCCGGACGCCTCAGGCGCGCTCGGAAAGTTCGAGCCAGCGCGTCTCGGCGGCGTCGAGGGCGGCGCGGGCGTCGGGGAGCCGGGCCGTCAGGGCCACCGCGCGCGCGTTGTCCTTCGCGTAGATGGACGGGTCGGCAAGGACGGACTCGATTTCCGCGATCTCCGCCTCCAGCGCCTCCATCCTTTCCGGCAACGCCTCCAGCTCGCGCGTCTCCCTGTTGTTCAGCTTGCGGACGGCCTGCGGGGGCTGCGGAGGCCGAGAGGGCCGAGCGTCCGGCGCATCCCGCCTTGCCGCCTCCTTCCCGCGCCGCCTGACCTCCTCGTAGCCGCCCGCGCAGACGCGCACCTCGCCGTCGCCGGAAAGCCAGTAGGTGGAGGTGACGACATGGTCGAGGAAGGCGCGGTCGTGCGAGACGACGAGCAGCGTGCCCCGGTAGTTCAGCAGCTGCTCCTCCAGAAGCTCCAGCGTCTCCACGTCGAGGTCGTTCGTCGGCTCGTCCATCACGAGGAGGTTGGACGGCTTCAGGAAGAGGCGCGCAAGGAGGAGGCGCGCCTTCTCGCCGCCGGAAAGCGCCTTCACCGGCGACCGCGCGCGCTCCGGCGTGAAGAGGAAGTCCGCAAGGTACGAATAGACGTGCTTCTGCACGCCGCCCACCGAAACGACGTCGCGGTCCTGCGCAACGACCTCCTTGACGGTGAGCGCGGGGTCGAGCTGGGCGTGGAGCTGGTCGAAGAACGCCATCTCGACGCGCGTCCCGAGCGTGACCGCGCCCGACGTCGGCGCGAGTGCGCCCGTGAGGAGCTTCAGGAGCGTCGTCTTGCCCGCGCCGTTCCCGCCGACGACGCCGATGCGCTCGCCGCGCAGGATGTCGGCCGTGAAGCGCCGGACGACGGGACGGTCGCCATATGCGAAGGACATGTCCTCGATCTTGACGACCCGGTCGCCCGAGGCGGCCGCCGTGTCGATGCGGATGGCGGACGTCGCCTGCGCGGTCCGGCGGTTCGCGAATTCAAGGCGCAGCTGCCGGAGCGCCTCCACGCGCCCCTGGTTGCGCCTGCGGCGGGCCTTCACGCCCTGCCGGATCCACGCCTCCTCCTGCGCGAGCTTCTTCGCCTTCTTGAGCCAGAGCGCCGCCTCGTCCTCCTGCAGATCCGCCTTGCGCTGCAGGAACGTGCGGTAGTCGCAGTTCCAGCCCGCGAGCTGCCCACGGTCGAGGTCGTAGACGAAGGTGGCGACGGCCTTGAGGAAGGCGCGGTCGTGCGTGACGAAGAGGAACGCCGTCTCGCCCTGGCGGCGGATGAACGCCTCCAGCCATTCGATGGAGGCGATGTCCAGATGGTTCGTCGGCTCGTCGAGGAGGACGAGGTCCGGCTCGTCCGCCAGCACCTGCGCGAGGAGGACGCGCCGCCGCAGGCCGCCCGAAAGCGTGTTGAACGGCACGTCGCCCGCAAGCCCCATCTGGGAGATCAGCTTTTCCGAACGGGCGATGTCGCGCACCGTTCCGGGCCGATCGCGCGGCACTTCCTGTTCGAGGAACGCCGTCTTGAGCCCCGGCGCGCGGACGATCTCGCCGCGATCCGGCTCCAGCCGCCCCGCGATCACCTTCAGGAGCGTGGACTTTCCCTCGCCGTTGCGGCCCGTCACGCACGCGCGCATCCCGCTTTCGAGATTGAGGGAGACCCCCTCCAAAACAGAATCACCCCCGAAGGCGAGGGTGACATCATGCAGGGATAGGAGATGGCGCGCCACGGGGCTCAGGTCTTGTGGCGGTAGGTGATGCGCCCCTTGGTGAGGTCGTAGGGCGAAATCTCGACCGTGACCTTGTCGCCGATGGCAATCTTGATGAAGAACTTGCGCATCTTCCCGGAAATGTGGGCGAGCACTTCATGCCCGTTCTCCAGCTGGACCTTGTACATGGTCGCGGGGAGCACCTTGATGACGGTGCCCACAACTTCAATCGCGCTGTCGTCTTCTTTTGCCATAGATAGATGATGCCGTCTCGTCGCCGTTCGATTCACCGACCCGCGAACGAACGGGCTTTGCCAGATTGGTAGCGGGGGCTGGATTTGAACCAACGACCTTCAGGTTATGAGCCTGACGAGCTACCAGGCTGCTCCACCCCGCAATCTGGCGTTTTCCCCCTCACATGTGGCGGGGCCGGCGGGAGTCGGACCCACAACCCTCAGATTCGTAGTCTGATGCTCTATCCAGTTGAGCTACGGCCCCACACGTGGTGGAAAACGGCGCATATTGTACCACGCTCTTCGCCGGCGCGCAAGGGGGAATTTCAGTTTTTTTACTTCCGCGCGCGCCCCCGTCAGAACCAGATCGAGAAGAGGTCGCCGTCCCCGTACTCGTTCCACGGCATGTCCGTGCCGCTCGCGAAGTCGCAGACCGTCGCCTTGACCGTCGGCGCGCCCGGCTTCGTCAGTTCGAGGTCCCAGCTCCCCCACACGGGGCCGGCCGGCGCGCGCGGCGTCAGCTTCGCGCGGTAGCCCTTGCCGTTCACGGTGAACGCCTCGTTGATCTCGGCCCTCGTGCAGCCGACGAGGCGCGACTTCGCGAGGACGAGCGGCCCCCACATCACCGTGGCGGCCGGCGTCGTGCGGTAGCCGTCCGTGAGGTCGCGGTTCAGGCTCCCGTGGTCGGGATAGCGTCTGAAGGCCCAGATCTTGCGGTCGGGCCTGTTCAGCTCCGGCACCGTCTCCAGGCGGTCGACGACGCGCGCGTTCATGTCGAAGGCGAGCGTGTAGACCTGCGGCGCCGACGCCGCGTCCGCGCCGGCCGCCGCCACCTTCCGCACGTCCATCGCCGGGCACCAGCCCGGGCGGCGGAACGCGACCTTCGCCGCCGGGTCCGACACCCTGACGGTGACGACGCTCCCGACCGGGTAGTTGCCCTCGATGGCGAACGTCACGCCGTCGAGCGTGACGGCCGCGTCCTGGTAGAGGTTCACGTGGAAGACGCCCGCGCGGTCGCGCGTGACCGTCGCCTGCGCGACGTCCATGAACGTGCGCGGCAGGTTGTTCACGCAGCAGTGGTTGTAGGCGTAGCCGCACTGGCCGCGCTGCTCCGAGTGGCGACCGTGGCCGCGCAGGAAGAACGGGCCGAAGGCGCCGCCGCGCCAGATGCCGGCGAGGTAGCCGTTGAAGTAGGCCGCCTCCACCGCGTCGAGGTACTTCTTGTCGCCGGTCACGAGGAAGAGGTCGACGTTCAGGCGGATCCAGTGGATGACGTCGCAGACCTCGTTCAGGGCGTTGCAGTACTGCGGCGCGCCGATGAGCTTGTCGCCGAAGCCGACGGCGCCGAACGGGTTGGCGTCGGTCTTCGCGAGGTTGTCGCGGACGCGGCGCGCCGTTTCGAGGCAGCGCGCCTCGCCCGTCGCGCGGTAGTATTCGACGAGCCCGTCCACGCAGCTCAGGAACTCGTACGTCTTCGCCCAGTCTTCGGGCTTCGGGTACCAGGCGTGGAGCGGGCCGTCCTTGGGCGCGTTGCGGAAGAAGTTCGGAAGCAGCCCGTCCGCGCGGTCCCAGTCGGCGAGCATCTCCGAGGCGTAGTCGAGGTACTTCCGGTTCCCGGTTTCCTCCCAGAGCATGACGAGCGGCTTGAGGATCGACATCGAGGGGAGGCCGTTCAGCGACCCCGTCTCGCGCAGCCGCAGGCCGAGGCGGCGGAGCATGTCGATGAGCTGGTTCATCTGCCGCTCGACCGAGGCGAGGATCGCCCGGTCGCCCGTCGCCTTGTAGGCCATGAGCATGCCCCACATGCAGTACTTGCGGTTCCAGATGTTCCAGACGGGCATCCAGCCGTAGATCTTCTTCGTCGCCTCCGGGTCCTTGATCCAGACGAGCTCCTTGTCCTTGTACGAGCCGAGGTAGCCGTCGGGGTCCTCCAGCGCGATCATGCGCCGGCACTCCTCGGCGACGAAGCGCTTCACCGCCGGGTCGTCCAGGTAGTCCGCGACGCGCGCGGCGCCCAGCATGAGCTTGCCCCAGAACTCGCCGCGCCAGACGCCGCCGTGGCCGCGCACGTCGTCGTCGCGCTCCACGAACGCGCGCCGCGCCTCGGCGAAGACGTTCTCCTGCGCGAACTTCGAGGTGACGCGCGCGCGGAAGAGGTCGTCCATCTTCTCGGCCGGACGGCCCCGGAGGCGCACGTCCCGCAGGCGGGGCGTCGCCATCGCGTCCGGCGCCGGCGCCGCGCCCAGCTGGAACGCCGCCGCTGCGGCGAAGACGGCCGCCCATGTACGTGTTCTCATCTTGTTCCTCCTTGCTCCTGCGCCTACATCCGGCCGCTCTTCACGTCGATGAGGTCGCAGAGACGCCGGTAGGCGAGCGCGAGGTCGTCGTTCGTGATCTGAAACATGTACTCGCCCGCGCGGGCCATCTCGCCCTCCGCGTTCGCGAGGCGGCGCGCGATCGCGTCGGGTGCGTCCGTGCCGCGCCCCTCCAGGCGCGCGCGCAGCGCCTCCATCGACGGGGGATTGAGGAAGACGTCCATGTACCCCGCCCGCAGCGGATTCTCCGGCGGGAGATGGTGGAAGACCTCGTGGCGCACCTTCGCCGCCCCCGCGACGTCGATGTCGAGGATCATCGAGTGGCCCGCAGCCAGCACGTCCACGATCGGCTGGCGCAGCGTGCCGTAGTAGTTGCCGTGGACCTCGGCGTATTCGAGGAAGGCCCCCTCGTCGATCAGCGCGCGGAAGCGCGCGAGGGAGAGGAAATGGTAGTCGAGGCCGTCCTCCTCCTCGCCGCGCGGCGCGCGCGTCGTGCAGGAGATGGAATACTCCATGTCGGGGTATTCCTGGAGCAGCATGTCGACAAGTGTCGACTTTCCGCACCCCGAGGGCGCGGAAAGGACGATGAACAGCGGCTTGGCCGTCATGGTCGCGCCGCAGGTCTTACCACAGCGGCCGCGGGCGCGGCGGCGGCGGCGGCGGCACGACGACCGCCGGCTGGGGCACAACGACCGGCGCGGGCTGCACGACCGTCGGCTGGGTGACGACGACCGGCGCGGGCTGCACGACCGCCGGCTGGGCGACGACGACCGGCGCGGGCTGGTGGACGAAAACCGGCTGCTGGACGACGACCGGCGGCGGCGGGGGCGGAGGCGGCGGGGGCGGAGGCGGCGGGGGGGCGCCCAGGATGGCGGCGGTCACGCCGGCCGCGATACCGCCCGCGATGCCGCCCGCGATCGCGTCGCCGCGCCGGTGATGATGATGATGCCGCGCGGACGCCGTCCCGGCGAGGGCCACTGCCGCAAGGGTCAAAACAATGAGCTTCTTCATGTCTCGTTCTCCTGTCTTGTCGTGTTCGTTTACAAAGCGTGTCGCTTGTCGTGTTCGCCTACGACGGGCAAAGGCGTCCGAGGCGCGCGTATCTGACACGCCTGCCCCGTTTTTTTCACACGAGGCCGCGCGCGACGAGGTGCTCGGCGATCTCGACCGCGTTCAGGGCGGCGCCGCGCAACAGCTGGTCGCCCGAAACGAACATCTCTAGGCCCTTCCGATCGTCGCGGCTGATGTCCTGGCGGATGCGCCCGACGAGGACGTCGTCCTTCGCCGTCGCGTCGAGCGGCATCGGGTAGGCGCCGTTCAGCGGATCGTCCACCACCTTCACGCCCTCGGCGCGCGAGAGGATCTCGCGCGCCTCCTCGGGCGTGATGTCCTCCTCGAACTCCAGGTTGAGGGACTCGGAGTGGGCGCGGGCGATCGGCACGCGCACGCACGTGCAGCTGAGCCTGAGCGCGGGGAGGTGGAGCATCTTGCGCGCCTCGTTGCGCATCTTGAGTTCTTCGAGCGTGTACCAGTTCGTCTCGTCGAATGCGTCGATATGCGGGATGAGGTTGCACATGAGCGGGTGCTGGAACGCCTTCACGGCGAGCGGCTCGCCCTTCGCGTAGGCGTGGATCTGGTCCTCCAGCTCGTCGAGGCCGGGCTTGCCCGCGCCGGAGGCGGCCTGGTAGGTGGCGGCGACGAGGCGTTTGAGCCCCTTCGCCTTGTGGAGCGGCGCAACGGCTTCGAGCATGATGGCCGTCGTGCAGTTCGGGTTCGCGATGACGCCCTTGTTCCAGTCGAGGTCCTCGGGGTTGACCTGCGGCACGACGAGCGGCACGTCGGGGTCCTGGCGGAACGCGCGCGAGTTGTCGATCATCTTGGCGCCGGCCTTGACGACGGCGTCCCTGAGCTGGCGCGCGACGTCCGTCTTGCCCGCGAAAAGCACAATGTCGAGGCCCTTGAAGGAGTTCTCGTCCGCCTTGCGGACGTGGTACGTCTCGCCGCCGATCACTTCGTCGCGCGCGCGCGACGCGAAGACCTGCACCTTCCCGCACGGGAAGCCGCGGTCCTTCAGAACCTTGATCATCTCGGCGCCGACGGCGCCGACGCCCACGAGGCCGACCTTGTACTCTTTGCTCATTGACTTTTCCTTAACATGGGCACGCGGCCCGTCTAGGCGGACATTGTACCAAAAAAGCGCCGCCCTGTGGCCGCGTGATTTCACTTCGGAACAGTTCCGCCAGGTTGATGCGCGGCGTGTCAGCGCGGGACGTCCGACTGTGGCCCGGCGTGGGTGTGGCCGCAACACGCGCGGCCCTCCCGTGGGACGCCGCGCGAAAACCTAAAACCTAGCACCTAGCACCTAGCACCTAGCTAAAACCTAAAACCTAGAACCTAAAACCTAACACCTAACACCTAACGCCTTCTCCTTCGAAGGGCAAGGAGCGCGCCGCCGACGAGCAGCAGCAGTCCGCTCGTCGGCTCCGGCACGGGCGCGGGGTTCCACGCCAGGCCCGCCACATTGTACGCCGTGTGGTTGACCAAGGGCGAGGAGACCAGCGCCGACGCCGCGAGCAGGTCCTTGTAGGTGACTGTCCCGCTCGTGAAGTACGAGGTCGCCTCCGCCATGATCTCCCAGCGGAACGCCGACAACGCCGAATCGTCCACCGTGAAGTAGAGGCTTCCGCCGCCGATGCCGGCGGCGCTGATCACGCCATCCGACAACGTCAGCTCAATCTTCTCCAGATACTTGTTGTCCTGGTAGGCTCCGATGAAGAGCTTTCCTTCTCCCACTTTCTCCTTGGCCGCCGTATAGGCCGACTTGAACGTCTCGGAACCGCCGTCCGACGAATCGACGCACCAGTAGAGCGTGCCGGCCCTCAACGACGCACATGCCGCCAGAACCGCAAAGGCAAACAAAATTCTACGAAACTTCATGTTCTGACTCCTTTCAGCCGTTAGCGCGGAAGCGTGTAGCGCGGAAGCGTGAGGGTGAATGAATCCGTCCCCGCGCGCATGTACCACACGGCATAGCCCCCCTTCAGGACGGGGTCTTCACTCGTCTTGAACGTAATCGTCTTCGTGGTCGCATCCATTTCCTGCCAGTACTCGATCCACTTCGACTTCGTTTCATCGTAATGAATCTCGTGCCAGGCTTCGCCGTCTTCGTTCAGGACGCGGATCGTGTCCTTCCGCACGGCCTTGCCCGTCCAATCGGTCTCGTTGAGCTTCCAGTCGGACGGCACGCCGACGAGCGTGGCGGAGGGCTTGCCGTCCACCGCCGCCGGAATCGTCACCGTCGCCGCCGTCGCCGGGACGTCCCCGACGAGGCGCACCGGCTTCGCGCCGCTCGCCGCGCCCTTGCGCACAATCCAGAAGCCGCGCCCGCGCGTGATCACCCGATTCGCCGCCGCCGGGCTCGTCGTCTCCGTCGCCGTGCCGGACGCGGACACCTCGACCGTCTTCACGGCCGTCCATTTCCCGTCCGTCCCCAGCGTGTAGACATCGTACTGCTTCCGCTCGGGATCGTAGGCGTAGAGTTCGTCGCCCTCGGCGAGCGTCGCCGTCTGGACGATGTTCGCGACCGTCAGCTTCGTCGCGTCCGTCCCCGTGTACGCCGCCGCGAGCGGCAAATACGCCCGGCTGTCGTTTTCAATCGTCGTGAGCCCGATCACGTTCTGTCCCGTCACCGTCTCCGTCGCGGCGGATGCCGAAGCGCCTGCCCAGACCGCGCACGCGGCGCAGGCCGTCCATTTCAGAATCGTCTTCATCTTCTACCCCTCCTTGCTGAAATCAGTTGAGCGGATTGCGCCCCACGCGGAAGAATTGGGACGTGGCGTTCGGGTCGCGCGGCACGCGCAGCTCGATGACCGTCCCCTTCGCCGCCGCGCCCGAGACGGGGCGGGACGCATGCGCGTCGTCGTCCGCCGCCGGCGTCGTCCCCGCCGAGACGGCGTAGTCGAGCGCGCCGACCGTGTTCGCGACGGTCAGCACGACCGCGTCGCCCTCCACGCGGATGCCCGTGATCTTCGGCGACGGCACATCCGTCCCCACGGCGGAGGCCGCATAGACGGGTTTCTCGCCCGTGCCGCCCGTCGCCGAGGCGAAGGGCGCGGCGGCGGCCGTCTCGACCGAGACGCCCTCCGTCACGCACGTCGAACCCTGCACGCGGGTGGCACCCGCCACCGCCGCCGTGCCGTCCGCCGCCCAGGCGCGCGTGTCGAGCAGGTGGAGCGAGAGGACGCCGTTCGCCAGCCATCCCTTCAGAATGAGCGGATCGACCACGAACTTGATCGACTCACACCGTCCGCCCTTCGCGAGCGGCGCCGCGTAGAGGACCGAGGCGTTGTCCCGGTCCACCGGCGTGCCGTCCACGTTGAACCCCGCGAACGCCGTCCCGCTGCGCGTCCACACGAGGGCGTACACCTCGCCGTCGAGGACGGTCGTGCCGTCCGCGTACCGGTCGGGACCCTTCGTCGAGAACCCGATGATCCCCGCGTCCTCCGAGACCGCCGCAGCAGCCGAGCCGCCCAGCAGGGCCGCGCACACGAGCGCACGCAGCGCCGTCTTCATCCTGTTCCTGTTGCTCTTCATCTTGTCTTCCCCCTCCCTGCCTTAGTTGCCCTCGGCGGACGTGACCGTCACGTCCACGCGGTAGAACTTGTAGGTCGTGTCCGTAAGCGGAATCGCGAGGCCGTCCCGTTTGTCGGAAGTCGCCACCTGCGTCCACATCGTGCGGTCGTTCGAGCCCTTGAGGACGTACGCCACCTTCACGTACCCGCCCTTCACGAGCGGCGAGGCGGAGGCGTCCGCGTTCGCCACGGCGAGCGGAATCGCCTCGTCCGTGCCCTGCCCGGCCGTCGCGACGACCTTCGCGTCCTTCTTGTTCGGATCGAGGCCGAAGAGGTAGCACTGCCACTTCGCAAGCTCGTTCGCGGCCTTCTCCTCCAGCGCCGCCGTCGTCCAGGTGGCCGCATCCGCGCCGATGTTGTCCGCGAGCCAGGCGTCCGGGAACGGCATTTCCTTCTTCACGCCGCCGAGCGTGACTCCAATCTGCGTAATCGCCGGACCCACCACGTAGTAGAGCGTACCGTCGATCGTCTGCTGGATGGTCTTGCAGCCGTCGGCGAGGTATTTCTTCTCAACGTCGGTGCTGAACACGCCGCCGCTGATGGAGACCGTCACCGTGCCGGGCTTGGCCACGTTCGGATCGTTCGCGTAGAACCCGCGCGGTCCCTTGAACATGCCGCCGGTGATCGTGACCGCAAGGTCGTTGCCGACCGTGTGCTTCACCGCCGCGACCGCCGCACCCGTCGTCGTGATGCCGTTGTCGTTGTTCGTGAAGCTGAATTCCGCCGCCGTCGACGCGATCACGCTCGTGCCCGAGACATTGAACACGCCGGCCCGGACCTCGATGCCGCTCATGCCGCCCGTGACGTTGGAATCCTCCACCGTCAGCGTCCCCGCGCCGGGGAAGTAGATGCCCGTAGCCTTCTCGGACACCACCGCGCTTCCGTTCTTCAGCGTGACCGTGTTCCCGCTCGTCATGCCGTTCGCGTAGAGGCCGTACATCTTGTCGCCCGTCGTCGTCAGCGTGACCCCATCGAGCGTGAGGGTCTTGTTCGAGCCGCAGACCGCCGCGCCGTGACGGAGCGTTTCGATGATACCGTTCGAGATCTCCAGCGTCTTGACCGCCGTACCCTCGGACGGTTTCGCATCGTTACCCATCACGATGGCGGCACCCGCACCGTACGGAAAATGCTTAATCGTGTGCCCATCCAGATTCAGCTTTGCCGAACCAAAGGCGCATGTCTCCGGCACCTTGATCGCGCCGTCGGTGTCCGTGCAGTACCAATTGTTCAGCAGCGTGACCTCCGAACCGTTTGCATGGGTGAACGCCGTTTCCGTCTCACCGTAGATCCACTGCTTTTCACCCTCCGTGACGAGCAGACCGCCCTTCGTCATCTTCTCGCAGGGAAACGCCGTGCGCGCGCCCGTGCCGAGGACGACACCGCCGTAGCGGCTGGTATTCCCACTCGTCAGCGTCAGGTTCTCGCCGAAGACAACCTTCAGCGTCTTCGAGAGGTCGCCCGTCATCTCCGCACGGACACACGTGGCATCCTGTGCCTTCGCGACAATCGTGCCGTTCTTCACCGTCACGGTGTTGTCGGATGCCGTGCTCTGGTTGAAGGAAAGAGCCGAAGAGAGCCCCCCGGTCGCGCCCGTGTACGTGAGCGTCTTGCCGCCGAGATCGACCGTCACGTTCTTCGCCGAGAACGAGAGGGACTGCGAACCCGTATGGTCCACCTTCAGCGTCAGCGTATCGCCGTCCGCCACCGCCCGAACGGCTTGTTCGACCGTGCGGTAGGGAGTCTCCGTACCGTCATGGGTGACAATCGCCACCGCGTTCTCGACCGTCAACTTGACAATCTCGTAAAGCCCACTCTCCGCATCCAACTGGCACAGCAAGTCGCTACCGGGGAGGCTCTTGGAAATGTCCGTTCCCACGAGCAGTTTGTCCTTGCCCTGCGAGACAGGCTCTTTAACCGTCATCTTGTCCCAGTCCAAGAATTTCTGGACGATACCGCTGAACAGGTACACCGTCGCCGCATTGACAGAATAGCCAGGCTCGAAGTCAATGGAGGGAATCGTCACATCCCCGACCACGCCACCTTCGCGGCCAATCGTCACCGTGCAACTTCCACCGCCGATGGCGAGTGCCGCCGCCGTCCCTCCGGGCGTCAACGTACCGCCCGAAACCGTGATTGTGTTGTAGGGACCAGAGTACACGGCGTTACCATTCTTTCCAATGATCGTTCCATCGGAGATGTTGATCGTACTATAGGCGTTCAGACAGTGAATTCCCCCCTTGCTTCCAACGATCTCACCGCCACTCACGTTCACTGTGGCACGCGCAACCGCATTCACTTTAATGGCACCGTCCGCATGGTTCGCCGTGCGAATCGACTCAATCCGGCCACCCGCGATGTTCACGGTTGAGTAACTGTCATTCTTGAACTCAATAGTCGCGTAATACGATGCCTTTGACGAATTGGACGCAAGCGTACCACCGTTCACCGTCAGGACGCCACCCTCCATGAAAATGACACGTCCGCTGGAAGAATCCGTCACCGTGTTCTCGATGCGGCCCTCGCCCGTCGCGTCGTTGACCGTAAGGTCGCCACCCTTTGCAATGGTGATGAACTGATTGACCGTGCTGCTGATGGTCTTGCCGTTCAGGTCAAGGACAAGTGCCTTGGCGATGGTCTGCTTTTCCGTCAGCACAACATCCGCGAGCATCTTCACCGTCGCACCCGCGTCCGCCGCCGCAAGGGCGGCCTCCAGCGTCTCGTAGCCGGTGGTGACAATCGCGGCGACATACGTGCCCTCCTTCACGCCGTAGGTGCCGTTGTCGTTCGCCGTCGGGATGAAGCCCGCCGCACAGTACTCGGGAAGAACCGCATCCGAGAACGTGCCGCCGGAGACCGCGTAGTGCGCATCCTCAAAATCCGCGAAGCCCGTCTTCACGGAATCCAGCGACCCGAGGCCGACGAGGCCCGTGTAGGAGCCTTTCGTACCCGTGATGGTGATCGTCCCCTCGGGCTTGGGCGTCGCATTCCCGGTCGCGTTGTCCGTGGAGACGACCGCGAAGCCGAGCGCGGCCATGCCGTTGTTGTTCTGCGTGTAGGACGGCTCCTTCGTTGTCGCCACGACCGTGCAGTCCTCCAGCGTCAGGTCGGTGTACTTGACCTCGACGCCGGTGTTGCCCTTGATTGTGCAGCGCGTGAACGTGGCCTGATGGCGGCCATGCGCGCCGTTCTGGTTCGCCGCGTTGGCAATCGCCGCAGGCGATCCGGAGAGGTAGACACCGCTCGGATCCTCGTCTGTGCCGAGGGTCTGGTCAATCGCGCCGTTGACGGTCGTATCCGTGGCCGTCAGCTTGAGGCCGTAGTTGCTTCCGTTGTGGTAAAGGCCGCACCCGCTGCCCTCCAATTCGCTGCCCGTGATGGCAATCGTCGCGTTGTTCGCGAAGTTGGCGATGGCATAGGCGCCCACAATCTTCGTATTCACAACCGTGTAGACGCAATTTGCCGCGCTGAACGCCACACAGCAGTTACCACCCGCCAATTCACTCGTGATGGTCGCATCTTCCAGAGTCAGATTGGCGTACGCGCTGAGGGCGCGGGCCTGTCCCGCCGCGAACGTGCCGTTCTTCACCGTGACGGCCGCCCGCGTCAGAAACGCATAACCTCCATTCGCATACGTACTCGTGACGGTCTTGCCGCCGAGGTCGAGCGTGAGGGCCTTTTCGGCCATCAGCTGCTCCGCCACCGTCACATCCGCAAGAAGCGTGATCGTATCGCCGTCCGTCGCCGCGTCAAACGCCGCCTGCAGAGAGTGGTAGTACTTGTTCTCGCCGATGCGGGCGACAGGCAGGAGCGCGGGATCGCCGTTCGCGATGTACGTGCCGTTCGCAAGGGTGCCGGTGTTCCAATCGTTCTCCGACTCGGTGACGGCCGCGCCGACCGTCTCCGCCTTGACGCTGATCTTCACCAGGTCGAGATCGCCGCTGTCGTCGTACATGATCGGCTTGTCGAGCCTATTGCCCGTGATCGTCCAGTTCGCCGTGGAGTTCGTCGCACGGACCACGCGGCCGTTCAGATCCTTGAACAGGTTGTTCTTGATGACGAACGCGCCGGAGTTGACCTTATTCGACAGCTGCAGGACATTGCTGTTCCCGTTGTTGGAGAACGTGTTGCCCGTAACCGTCAGACCATTCAACACAGCTGTAGCATTATTGAAGGCGATCGGCTGGTAGTAGGAATCGAGTTCGCAGTTCTTCACAACGATGTTGTTGAACGACTTCTTCTCCGTTCCGGGGAAGTTCTGGTCGTTCGTCCCGCCACCGGCGGCGAGGAAATGGATGTTCTCGTTGGACGCCACGCCGCGACCCGTGCAGTTCTGGATGGTCAGGCCATCGACCATGATGTTGCCGCGGGTCGGGACAGCCCCGTTGTCACGCAGCGTAACCGCCGACTGCTCGGTGGAATCGAACGCGATGCCGTCGATCGTCACGTTCTCAAGCGCGAGGTAGCTGATGAAACCACCCATCGGACGCATCTCCGCCTGGTTGGACGCAGGAGCCGACGCATGCCAGAAGAGACCGGCCTCGGCCGTGATGCCCTTGGAGACGACTTCCGCCCCCACTTCGGCGATCAGCGTCAGGTTCTTGAAGGAACGCAGGTAGGCCGGATAGGAACCGTCCTTGTCCAGGTCGCTCCGACTCGTGCTCTTCTCCAGCGTCTGGCGGATGAAGAGCGGCTCATACGTCCCCGACTTAAAGATGATCGTCGTGTTCGGGGTGGCCGCGTCAAGAGCCGCCTGCGCCGACGCCGTATCCGTGACCACGACCGTCACGGGGTCGGAGACCATGAAGAGCACATCTCGCGTGCCCCACGTAACCGCAAAGTCGTCCGCGGTCAACGACTTGCCGCTGGTGGCGTTGTACCCGCTCAGGAGCTGCAGCCAGCCCGAGGACACGTCCGTATTGAAAAGACTGCCCTTGATCGATTCATCGCTCGTGCTGTAGGCGCTCTTGAGGACCTCGACCGGGGTCGCGGGATAGCCCTCAAAGTTGGGGTTGACAGTCTTCGCGTAGTTGAAGAATCCGATGATTTCCTGAAGATAGGATTTATTCATCAGCTGAGCCGCCTCATAGCGCGACGCAAAGGTGTAGCCGGAACCACCCTTCGCAACACGAATGTAGTGCTCGACGCCGTTGATCACGAAAACGTGGTCGTAATTGTCCTGGCTCAGCCAGCCAATGGCATTCGCCACATCGCCGCTGTAGTTGCTGATCGTAACGGAGCTGCCGTTGCACGACCAGGCGAGAAGAGCGCCCGTGCCCTTCGTGCCGTTCGCCAGGGTGCCGGTGTTCGAGCAGCCATCGAACACGAGCGACGCGCCGCCCTGCTTAGCGGAGACGATACCGCCGGCATAACCACCGTTCGTCGTGATCGTGCCCTTGTTCACGCAGTTCTTCAGCGTGACGCTCGCGCCGCTCGTCGCCTGGCAGAGAATGCCGGCCGCACGGCTCGTGCCACTTTCCGTATTCGTGACAGGCGCGTTGTTCGTGAGGTTTTCAAGCGTGACAACGATCGAACCAGACGCCTCGCCGATGAGACCACCCGTGTTGCTGTCGCTGCCCGCGACGGAAGACGTCGCGTCGAGCGAGCAGTTCTTGATCGTCACATTCCCGGCGATCTGGCCAACGAGCGCACCAACGCGCTTGACGCCACTCACATTCGCACCGACCAGCGCGACGTTCTGAACCGTGGCCGCACCCAGATAGCCGAAGAGGCCGACATAGGAACCTCCCGTGATTTTCAGACCGCTGATCGTGTGATTCTGACCATCGAACGTGCCGGCGAACTTCTTCTCGGGAGCATTGCCGATCGGCGTCCAGTTCTCCACGGACACCATGTCGATGTCCGCGTCCAGCACGACCGTCTGGCCGTCGAAGGTGTTGCCGCCGTTAACCGCGGACTGGAACTCCTTGAGCTGATCAAGATTGGCGATGTGCCATGTCTTGTCCACGGGAATCAGGGTGGACTCGGAAATCGTCCAGCCCTCCGGCGCCGACAGAGACACGTCGTTGGCGATGACCTTGATCGTATCGCCGATCTTCGCGGCCTCGACCGCATCCTCCAGCGTCGCGTACTTCTTGTCGCCGATCTGGGCAACCTTCTCACGGTTGTCGTAGATAAGCAGATCCTTGTTGTTCGCCGTGATGTTGTCCAACGCGGTCGTCGACGTGTTGCGCGTGAAGGTCAGTTTGTTTTTCGCCGGCTCACCCGCCGCCGGCGTCTCGGTGATCTGGTAGTTGCCGACGATGCCGGCAGCGAACGTCGTACCGGAGAGCGTCGCCGCCGTATTGCTGTTGTCGGTGATCACGGCGGAGTTGTAGACAACGCCGACGATGCCACCGGCGTCATTGCCGCCCGTAATCGTGCCGTTGTTGATGTTACCCGAAACCGTGATGATCGCGGACTTCTCATAGGCGTAGTTCTCGCCCGTGCCGTGATAGCGCAGCCAGCCGATGATGCCGCCCGTACCCCAATTGTCCGTGTCCGTGCCCGTGTTGGTCACCGCACCGCTGTTGGTGTTGCCCGTCACGGAGCCGTAGGTCTTCTGTTCGCCGACAATGCCGCCGACCTCCTTGCCCTTCACGGCGCCCGTGTTCGTATTGCCGCTCACGTTGGCACAGCTCAGGCCGACGATGCCGCCCGCGCCCACGCCGGCAGACGTGATGTCCGCGGTGTTCCGGCAATTCGTGATGTACATCTCCTTGCTGGTTTCCGTGTAGTACGCAGCACCGACAATTCCGCCCACATTGTAGGTGGAGGCCTCCACTTTCGCCGCGTTCTCGCAGTTCTTCACCGTGCCGCAGGCTTTGATCGAACCCACCACGCCGCCGACGCGTTTCGTGCCCTTGACCGTACCAGAGAGTACTTTCACATTATCGACTGTACCATCGTTGACGATGCGGCCGACGGCAGATCCGGCATCCGTGCCACCCGACACGTCAACCGAAGCGAACTGCACATTCTTGACCGTGCCGCCATCCAGCACGCCAATCAGACCGACATATTCGGAACCCGAAACGTTGAGGCCCGTAATCTTATGGTCCTTGCCGTCAAAGGTTCCCTTGAAATTCAGGATGGACGTCCAAGTTCCCTTCAGCGTGACATCCGCGATGAGTTCGCAGAGCGCGCCTTCGGAGTTCGCCTCGCTAAGCGCCTCTGCGAGGGTTGCGTACTTCGTGTCGCCGACCTGCGCGACAAACGACTTCAGAACCTGTACACCGTCATTTTCCACCCAGGTGAAGCCCGCCGGCGCAGAAAGTTCAACACC
>CAKUCX010000012.1 GCA_934643865.1 uncultured Kiritimatiellota bacterium | reverse complement strand
AGACGCTCATGCGCTACAAGGCGCTCGCGAAGCGCCTCCGCCAGGCGGCGGGGATCGCCGACCCCGTCCCGGCCTCGTCCGTCTTCGACGGGCCGCCCGCGCCGCCGCGCCTTCCCGCGCCGCCGGGACGCAAGGACGCCCCCGGTACGGGCGGCGAAGACGCACCCAGTGCGGGCGGCGGGGATGTGCCGCCCGGGCGGGCGGAGAGGGGGCGGCGAGACGCACGAGACGCGCAAGATTATTACGCGGTGAAATCTCATCTCGCGGCGGCGCGGCGGATCGTGGAGGGGTGCGGGAACACGTGCGCGGCGCTCTTCCGGGCCGTCGACGCCGCGCTCGAAGGGGAAACTGCGCGCGTTGGGGAGGCCGCGCGCGTTGGGGAGGCCTCCAAGGCGGGGCACAGCGGAGGGCCGGTGTCCGAAGAGAGGCACGGCGGGAGCACGGCCTCAGGCGCCTGGGAGCGGACGGTCTGGGAGATGGACGACCGAGGCCGCGAATGCCTCCTCGGGAAAGGGACGAACGCCGTCACGGTCACGTGCGCGCGCCGCGAGACGGCGCTTCCGCACGGCTAGAAGCGCGGCAGCTTCGCGCGTGAATCGGCCATGCCGCCGATGCGGTTGCGCAGCAGCCAGACCCGGTCGTGTTCCTCGCGCAGGACGCGGAGGCGCTTCTCGTCGCGGCGGTTGCACGCCGCGTCGACGAGGTTCGCCATGTACACGATCTCCTGCGCCCACACGTTCGGATACGCCCCGCCCGCGTAGGCGGCCGCCGCGTGGCGGCATCCCTCGGCGACTGCCGAGATCTCGGCGAGGACGGGCGCCGTCAGGCCCGGATGCCGCGAGTAGCCCCGGTCGTTCGCGAGGATGCGGAAGAGTTCGCTCGCGTTCGCGCGGCGCGCGGCGCCGCGCAGGTAGAGCGTGCCGAGGCGCAGGAGCGTGCCGCCGAGCGGCACGCCCATGATGCCGTCGAGGGCCGCTTCGAGGTCCATCTTCGCGGCGGAGGCGCCCTCGTGCGCGAGCATGCCGCCGAAAACGAGCCCCGGGAGGGAGGCGGCGAGCGGCTGCCAGTGCCCGCCGTCGCCCCAGTCCGCGACGAGGAACCCGCATGCGCCGTGGATCCGCCCCGCCCGCTCGGCGGCGATCATATTCTCGCGCATGTTCTCGACGCGGCCCGCAAGCGAGTTCCACGCGCTCGTGCCGGGGCAGACGTAGAAGTCAAGTCCGGCGGCCCTGAACTTCGCGGCCTCCGACAGGAACGGATGGTCACCCTCGTAACCCCAGTCGAGCGCGATGAGGTCCTTCGGCAGCTCGGGGACGAGCTCGGGGTGCTTCAGGATCACGTCGCCCCAGAACATCGGCCGCTTCCCGTGCTTCCGCGCGAGGGCGGCGACCTCCTTCAGAAAGTCGAGGTAGACGCGCCCCGCGCCCCGTTCCCGCACGGCGGCGGCGCTGCGGCCTTCCCCCAGAAGGTCGAACGTCTCGTCGCAGCCGACGTTGAAGAGGCCCGAGGCGAAGTTCGGCAGCAGCTCGGCGTAGAGGCCGTCCAGGAACGCGCGCGACGCGGGATCCGTCGGGCAGAGCGTCGTCGGATCCTTCTTGAAGCCGCCCCACGGCAGGGGCGCGCCGCCCTGCGGCAGCTCCGCGAGATGGTTGTAGGCGCGCTTCGTCAGCCAGCGCTCCAAATGCCCGAAGGAGTTCTGGTTCGGCACGAGGTCGATGCCCCGGAGCGCGCAGTAGGCGTCCAGCTCGCGGACCTCCGCCGCCGTGATCGGCGAGGCCGCCGCCCAGACGTCCCGGTGCGCCGAATAGGCGAACGTATGCTCGGTGTAGAGCTGAAGCTGATTGTACTCGAACTTCGCGAGCAGGTCGACGAGGAGCCTGAGCGTCCCCATCGTCGGAACCTTGTCCCGGCTGATATCGAGCATGTAGGCGCGGACGGCGAACATCGGAAACCTCCTGCATCGTGATCTGGTCCCGGCGCGGCGCTACAGGGCGTCGAGGGCGTCGAGGTACGGGAAGAGGACGGCGTGGACGAGGTCGGCGTTCATGCGGTGGCCGCCCGCGAACGTCTGCGACATGCCGAAGAAGGGGTTGATGCAAACGCGCTCGAAGCCGCGCAGCTGCTGCGCGACGGTGCCGCTCGCGCCGGAGGAGGCGAAGCCGTGCAGGTAGAGGAGCTTCTTGTGCTGTTCGTGATTCATATGGGCCCTCAGAAGAGCGTCATCTGGGAGACGGGGCCGAAGCTGCGGCGGTGCGCGGGACAGGGCCCGAGGCGCTTCAGGGCCTCCAGGTGCGCGGGCGTGGGGTAGCCCTTGTGCCGCGCGAAGCCGTAGCCGGGATAGAGGGCGTCCAGGCGCAGGCAGTCCGCGTCGCGCGCCGTCTTCGCGAGGATCGACGCCGCCGCGATGAAGAGCGATTTCGCGTCCCCCTTCACGATGTTCCGCGACGGGAACGGCAGCGTCGGCACGGGAAGGCCGTCCACGAGGATCGAAAGGCACAGGCCGGCCCTGGGAGCCCCCACCTTTTCGGCGACGCCCTCCGCCGCGCGGCGCATGGCGAGGTGGGTCGCGCGGAGGATGTTGAGCCGGTCGATCTCCTCCGGCGAGGCGGCGGCGACGCACCAGGTGCAGCCGGGCGTCGAGCGGATCGTCCCGGCCAGGCGTTCGCGTGCGCGGGCCGTGAGCTTCTTCGAGTCGGTGATGTCCTTCCAGGCCCCCGCGAGCAGCGCCTCCGCCTCGGCGAGCGGCACGGTGACGGCCGCCGCGTAGACGCCGCCCGCGAGCGGGCCGCGCCCCGCCTCGTCGATGCCCATCACGACGTCGCCCGCCGCCCGTTCGTCGTCCAGCGTCGCCATCGCTCACCCCTCCACCACGGCCTTCACCCCGGCCGCCGTCACGCCGCGCACGAGGAGGCGCTTCGTCTTCGACGTCTCGCCGCCCTTGAAGGAGACGGCGGCCTTCGGGACGCCGAACGCCGCCGCGAGCGTCTCGACGAGCTCCTTGTTCGCCTTGCCGTCCACCGGCGCCGCGCGGACGCGCACCTTCACGGCGTCCCCCAGGAGGCCGTCGAGGCCCGCCTTCGAGGAACGCGGCTGGGCGCGCACGTTCAGGATGACGCCCTCTGGAGATTCCGTCCAATACATCGCGATGCTTTCCCTCCCTTCCGCAGGTCCGCGAGCGCATAGATGTCGGCCACGATCGTCTTCATGGGCGACAGTATACCAAATTTTTAACGCGCACCTAATACGCCCGTGCTACACTGCCCGCGTTTCCCACGGAAGGAAGGCACGCATGAACCAGATCGCAAACATTCTCATCGTCGAAGACGACGCGACCATCCGCGCCATTCTCCAGATGATGCTGCGGAACGCCGGCTTCACGCACGTCAAGTGCGCCGCGCGCGGCGACGAAGGGCTGGAGGCCATCCGCCGCGACCGGCCGCAGCTCGTCCTCCTCGACCTCATGCTGCCGGGGCTCGACGGCCTTTCGCTCTGCAGCCGCGTGCGCGCGGACCCGGAGCTCGCCGACGTGCGCATCGTCATGCTCACCGCAAAGAGCGAGGACGCCGACGTCGTGCGCGGCCTCGAACTCGGCGCCGACGACTACGTCACGAAGCCCTTCTCGCGCGAGGTGCTGCTCGCGCGCATCCACGCCGTCCTCCGCCGCAACGACCCGATGGCCGCCGGCCGGGCGCTCGACGGCCTCGTCGTCGACGAGCGCGGCAGCGCGGCGCGCCTCGACGGCGCCGTCCTCTCGCTCACGCGCGGCGAGTTCCGCCTCCTCGCGCTGCTCATCTCCCGTCCGGGCCGCGTCTACACGCGCAGCCAGATCATCGCGGCGATCCAGGACGAGGAGAAGAGCGTCACCGAGCGCACCGTCGACGTCCAGCTCGTGGGCCTGCGCAGGAAGCTCGGCGACTGGGCGGCGCACATCGAGACAATCCGAGGCGTGGGGTATCGGGTGAAGCCATGACGCCGTCGCGCCTCAGCTATCTGCCCTGCGCGCTCGCCGCCGTCGGGTTCGCCGCCTTCGGCATCGTCCTGATGCTGGAGATGGACAACTGCCGCAGCATGGCGGAGGAATGGGCCGCGCGCGACCTCGCCGTCCGCGCCGAACTGACCGCCGCCTCCCTCGGCGACGCGCTCGCGACGGGCGACTTCAAGCGCCTGCGCGCCTTCGCCGACCGGCGCAGCCGCGCGGACGACGTGCGCCTGACCGTCCTCTCCGCCCCCGGCGGCATGGTCTACGACTCCGAGCCGGCCGCCGTCGGCACGCACGCGAACTGCCCCGAAGTCCGCGCGGCCCGCACAACCGGCACGGGCCGCGCCATCCGCACCTCGCGCCTCACCGGGCGAAAGATGCTCTACTGCGCGCAGAAGGCGGGGGACGACTTCATCGTGCGCCTCGGCCTCCCCTACGAGGCCGTCGTCGACCCGCTGCGGCGCAACCGCGTGGCGATGATCCTCTCCGGCCTCGTCGGCGCCTCGGGCCTCCTGCTCATCCTCCTCTTCTCCATCCGCCTCGTCGCGCGCAACCGGGCGCTCGCGCGCGAGCGGGACGCGAAGGCGCGCCTCCTGGCCGAGATGCAGCGCGTCGCGGACTTCCGGCGCGACTTCATCGCGAACGTCTCCCACGAGATCAAGACGCCCCTCACCGGCATCCTCGGCGCCGTCGACCTCCTGTGCGGCCCCGGCGCGGAGAACCTGCCGGAGACGGACCGGCACGACCTCTTCGCCATGCTCCGCCGCGAATCGACGCGCCTCGACGCGCTCGCGCGCGACATCCTCTCCCTCGCGCGCCTTGAGCGCGGCGAAGAGACGCCGCAGCGGGACTTCGCGCCGACAGACCTCGCGGACGTGCTCGCAACGGCCGCCGACCGCGTGCGTCCCCGCGCCGAGGCCGCCGGCATGCGCCTCGTCGTCGCGCCCGCCCCCTCGCTCGTCCTGCCCTGCGACGCCCGCCTCGTCGAGCAGGCGCTCGTCAACCTCGCCCAGAACGCCGTCCTCCACTCCGGCTCGCCGGACGTCGTCCTCTCCCTCGCCCCCACGGCCACCGGCGCCGTCTTCACGGTCGCCGACCACGGCGTCGGCCTCCACGAGGCGGACCGCGCGCGCATCTTCGAGCGCTTCTACCGCGTGGACAAGACCCGCAGCCGCGACGCGGGCGGCACCGGGCTCGGCCTCGCGATCGTCAAGCACGTCGCGGCGCTCCACGGCGGCGACGCCGCCGTCGCGTCCGAGCCCGGACGCGGCTGCGTCTTCACGCTTACGCTTAACGAACAGAACAAACAACAAGCCAAGAAAGGAAAGCACGCATGAAACCGAACAACATGACAACCTGTGGACTCGCCTTGGCGCTGACGTTCCTCGTCGGCTGCGGGCCCGCGAACGCCGCCGAGAAGAAGGGCATGTCCACGAAGACGGCCGAAAGCTCCGTCACGACGAACGACAACGGCTCCGTGTCGCGCACGTTCGTCGAAAGCTCCGTCACCACGAACGGCAACCTCGTCACCGAGCGCCGCCGCGAGACGCGCACGAACATGGACGCGGCGGGGAACATCCTCGAAACGTCCACGAGCGAATACGCCCAGAGCTACAACGTCGGCGACACGGGCTGGAAGCTCCCCGCCTCGAAGCTCGATGCCGCCAGCGCGGAGAAGAGCGGCGAGACGGACGCCTTCATGGGGCTCAAGTTCGGCGAGGTGATCGCCGAGACGAACACCGTGCGCGAAGCGGGCGAGCCGTCCCTCCTGCGCGTCGCGTTCAAGCCGAAGAAGGCGCTCGCCGGCTTCGACGACTACTACGCCTACCTCACGCCGAAGACCCGCAAGGTCGCCAAGATCTGCGCGTGCGCGAAGACGGCCGTCGAGCCCGGCGGCTCCTGGCGCCGCCACTACCTGATCGAGGCCCTGGAGAAGCGCTACGGCGCCTGGGCGCGCCTCATCAGCTACCGCCGGCCGTACTACGCCTTCGACGTGGCGCCGGACCGCACGGTGACCGTCTGCCTCGCGGGCGCGTCGCAGGACTACCAGACCGTCCTGACGGCCTGGGACGACACGCTCGTGCGCCTCGCCGACGAGGAGGAGGAGGCGCTGCGCAAGGAAGCCCGCAAGGCCGCCGCCGCGCGCCGCGACCAGCAGGTGAAGGACGCCGCGTCGATCTTCTGACGAGCGGGCCGCGTCCTTCGTGGCGGCGTCTCATTCCCCGAACACGTAGAACGTGCCGATGCGCGCGCCGAGCGCCTTGAGAACGGGCGCGAGCGAGGCGACAGGCGCCGTCTTCGGGGCGAAGAGGAACAGCACCGCCACCTTCTCCCCCTGCTCGCCTGTCCGCGCGATGAGCGCGGGCAGCTCGCGCCAGTCCCTGAACGGCGTCGCGCGCGGCTTCAGGACGGGGTCGAGGCCGTCCCCGCTCCAGTCCTCCTCGCAAAAGACGAACGTGCGCGCGCCGTCGGCGGCGACGTGGACCTCGAAGGGCTGGAAGATGCGCCCTTCCCGGCTCCGCCAGGCGGGATCGGGCAGAAAGGCGCGGAAGAAGAACTGCCCCGGCGCGCAGCCGTTCATCTTGAGCCCGCGTCCGTCCAGCGCCGCGAAGGCTTCGGCGAGCGCGGCCGCCTCGGCGACCGTCACGCCCGCGCCGAAGGCGAGGCGCGCATGGACGTCGCGCGCCTGCGCGCGCGCCTTGAGCGCGGCGATCTGCTGTGCGGCGTTCGTCGGCGCAAGCGTCACGACGACGTCCTCCACGTGCGTCCGCCCGTCCCACGCGAACGTGATCTCGAAGAGGTCGCCCGCCGTGCAGGCGCGCGCCGCGCCGAAGCGCCCGTAGGTGGACGACTGGTCGAAGAGGCCATCCAGCTGCAAAAGGGACGGCGCATGGTTGTAGAGCGCGAAGACGGCGCAGGGCGCGTTCGTCGCGGCGACGGGCGCGCCCGCCGCGTCCCGCGCGCCGCCCGTCCACACGACCGGCGATCCGAGGGCGTCGCCCTCCTCCCGCGCGCGGGCGTCCCGCACGAGCGCGGCGAGGCCGCCGGGGGCGGACGACGACGGCGCGCCGCCCCACGGCGCCACCGTCACCGCGAGCTTTTCGCCGTAGGGCCAGAGCCGCGCGCGGGATGCGTCGACGGCACGGCCGCGCGGCACGCCCGCGCGGTCAAAGGCGGCGGCGATCGCGGCCGGCGAGGCCACCGTCACTAGCAGGGACTCGTAGGCGCGGTCTGAAAGCGGGCCGATGGCGAAGAACTCGACGGGCTCGCCCGTGCCCACCCCCGTCGCCTCAGCGAGGAAGCGCACCGTGTGCGCCCGCGCATCCCAGGCGACGCCTTCCGGCGATGCGTTCTCGGCCTTCCAGCGCGCAATCGCGTTCGTCTGAACGGGCGTCCATTCCGTCGGCACCTTCGGGGAGGCGAGGGCCGTCAACGGCAGGGCGAGGGCGAGTGCGAGCAGGTGTTTCATGATGGATGGCAGGTCTTGGCCTTTGGCCCGAAGTATAGCAGAATCGCCCCCCTGCGTAAAGAGAGCCGCCCGGCGGGCGCCTCGGACGCGGCGCGCGCCCGTTCACGGGGCGGCGCGCAGGACGAGACCCTTCAGGTAGAGGCCCTCGGGGAAGGAAAGGCCCACGGGATGGTCGCCCGCCGCCTGGCGCGTGCGCGCGACGATCTGGAACGCGCGCTTCGCGTCGAAGGCCGCCTCGGCGCAGACCTTGTCGAAGAGGTCTGGCGTCATCGCGCCCGAGCAGGAGAACGTCGCGAGCAGGCCGTTCGGACGCAGGAGCTTCATCGCGAGGAGGTTGATGTCCTTGTACCCGCGCGTCGCGCGCATCAGGCCCGCCTTCGTGTCGGCGAACTTCGGCGGGTCGAGGACGATGAGGTCGAACGACCGCCCCTGATCGCGGTAGAGGCGCAGCTGCTTGAAGACATCCGCCTCCACGAAGTCGCAGACCGTGGCGGAGGGGTTGAGCGCGGTGTTCTGCCGCGCAAGGGCGAGCGCGCCCGCCGACACGTCGAGGTGCGTGACCGACTTCGCGCCCCCCGCGCACGCCGCAAGGCCGAAGCCGCCCGTGTAGGAGAAGCAGTTGAGGACGTCCGCGTCCTTCGCGAGGGCGCCCACCGCCGCGCGCGCGTCGCGCTGGTCGAGATAGAACCCCGTCTTGTGCCCCCGGCGCACATCGACGAGGTAGCGGATCGCCCCCTCCTTCACCTCGATCAGCTCGGGCGGCTCCTCGCCCGCGAGGAGGCCGACCTCGTTCGGGTCGCCCCCCTTGTCCGCCGCAGACACCCCGCCGCCTTCCGGGAGGGCCGCGGCCTGCTGCGGCCGCACGCGCAGGCCCTCGCGCGCGCGGGCGTCGACGTCACTGCGGTTGTAGACGCCCCGGCAGCCGGGGACGTGGCGCATGAGGGCCTCCACAAGCACCGGCTTCCAGAACTCCGCGCCCGCGCTCGCGAGCTGGACGACGGCGAAGCCGTTGTAGACGTCGGCGATCACGCCGGGGAGGCCGTCGCTCTCGGCGTTGACGACGCGCACGGCGTTCGTCCGTCCGTCGGCCCAGAACGCCGCGCGGCGCCGGACGGCGTCGGCGACGAGGCCGTCGATGAACGCCGCGTCCGGCACGGCGTCCGCGCGGAAACTCAGCATCCTCACGCGGATCTGGCTGTGGGGCGAGTAGGACCCGTACCCCAGGCCGTCGCCCTTCGCGGAGCAGACCGCGACCGTCTCGCCGACGCCCGGCGCCCCCTCGACGCTGCGGATCGCCCCGGAGAAGATCCAGGGATGGCGATGGCGCGTCGCGTAGTCGCGCTTGTCGTTCAGGACGACCTTGTGCATGATCCGCGCGCCCCCTACTTGCCGCGACGGCGCTCCGCCATCTCGTGGTAGTCGGAGTAGCCGCCCTCGAACCACGTCGTCTTCCCGCCGGGCTCGAACGCGAGGATGTGCGTCGCGATGCGGTCGAGGAACCAGCGGTCGTGCGAGACGACCATCACGCAGCCGCCGAACTCTTCCAGACCCTCTTCGAGCGACCGCAGCGTCGCGACGTCGAGGTCGTTCGTCGGTTCGTCGAGGAGCAGCAGGTTGCCGCCGGAGGTGAGGAGCTTCGCGAGGTGGACGCGGTTGCGTTCGCCGCCGGAGAGCACGCCCACCTTCTTCTGCTGCTCCGCGCCCCGGAAGTTGAAGCGGCTGCAGTAGGCGCGGCCGTTCATCATCGCCTCGCCCGCGAGGCGCACGAACTCGCCGCCGCCCGTGATGGCCTCGTAGACCGTCTGGTCGGGCTTCAGCTCGCTGCGCGTCTGGTCCACGTAGCTGAGCTTCACCGTCTCGCCGACGGTGAGCGTGCCGGAGACGGGCTTGAGTTCGCCCGTGATGAGCTTGAAGAGCGTCGTCTTGCCGGCGCCGTTCGCGCCGATCACGCCCACGATGCCGCCGCGCGGCAGGTCGAAGTTGAGGTCCGGGTAGAGGACGCGGTCGCCGAAGGCCATCTTCACGTGTTCGGCGCGCACGACGAGGTTGCCGAGGCGCGGCCCCGGCGGAATGTGGATGACGAGGTCGTCTTCGCGCGTGTTCACCTGCCGGCTCTGCAGCTCCTCGTAGCGCTTCACACGGGCCTGGTTCTTCGAGTGGCGGCCGCTCGGGTTCGTCTGGATCCACTTGAGCTCGTTCTCGATGAGCCGCTGGCGGCTCTTCTCGGCCTTCGCCTCGCGGGCGAGCATCGCCTCCTTCTGCTTGAGCCATTCCGCGTAGTTGCCCTTGTAGGGGTAGCAGACGCCGTGGTCGAGTTCGAGGATCCAGTCCGTGACGTCGCTGAGGAAGTAGCGGTCGTGCGTGACGACGATGAGCGTGCCCTTGAACGCCTTGAGGTAGGCTTCGAGGCGGAACGTCGTCTCCGCGTCGAGGTGGTTGGTGGGCTCGTCGAGGAGGAGGACGTCCGGCTCCTGCAGGAGGAGACGCGCGATCGCGACGCGGCGGCGCTCGCCGCCGGACAGCACCTTCACGGGCCGGTCGGCGGGCGGGCAGCCCATGTCCGCCATCGCCATCTCAACCTTGTGGTCGACGTTCCAGAGGTCCTTCGCGTCGATGACCTCCTGCAGGCGCTCCATCTCCTTCGCCTTCTCGGGATCGTCCAGCTCGCAGCAGAGGTCTTCGTAGCGTTCGACCATCGCCTTCGCCTCGGCGACGCCCTCCTCGACGATCTCGCCGACCGTCTTGGCGTCGTCGAGTTCGGGCTCCTGCGGCAGGTAGCCGACCTTCGTGCCCTTCGCGACCTGGCACGTGCCGAGGATGTCCGTGTCGATCCCCGCGAGGATCTTGAGGAGCGAGCTCTTGCCCGCGCCGTTTCCGCCGATCACGCCGATGTGCGCGCCGTAGAAAAAACTCAGGCACACGTCCTTGAGGATCGTCTTCGTGCCCTGCTGCTTGGTGACGTCGATAAGGGAAAACTGGTATTCGCCTGCCATAAGGCCGCTTAGTATATCATATTTCGCCCGCCCCGCGCAGACGGCCCGCCAGGCCGGGGCGCATGCCGCCGGCGCCGGGGGGAATGCGCGCTAATCGTTCAGCGGGCTGAATGCGTCGGCGTCGCCCGCCTCCGCCGCCTGCTCCGTGTCAAGCCCATATGCGGCCACGACCTCGGGCGGGATCTCGTAGGGCTTCGCGTGGTCGACCTTCCACTGCGTCCAGCCCGGCTTGCGGAACGGGTTGCGGAAGGTCTTCGTCAGCCGGTTGCGCTGCTCCAGATGCACCATGCACGCGCGCATGCACCCGCACGCGCCCTCGACCGCGCGGCCGTAGCCGTACTGGCGCGGGAACTCTCCGTCGAACGGCGAGAGCCCGTGCCCGTCGCCGCCGTGGAGGCCCTGCTCGCACGCGAGCTCGTCCAATTTGCCCCATTCGACCTCGTGCCCCGCGAGCGTGACCTTCACCGACTCGTGCATCGAGATCGCGTGCCCGCCGCAGCTCTTCACGCAGAGCTTGCACCGGTCGCAGATGCGGCCCTCGTAGATGGGGTCGTAGACGTCGAATTCCGCGTCCGTGAAGAGCATCGCGAAGCGGACGCGCGGGCCGAACTCCGGCGTCAGGAACATCTTCGACCAGCCGAACTCGCCGAGGCCGGCGAGATACGCCGCAATGCGGAAGTGGACGAGGACGTCCGGCGCCGGGCGGCCCTCCGCGACATGCCGGCTCAGCCCCGCGCGGAACTTCCCCGTCACGGGATTGACGGCGTCGCCGCCGTTTGCGTTCTGCAGGAGGAAGGACTCGTAGCCGAGGTCTTCGAGGTGGCGGTTCAGCTTCCAGAGGACCATCGGGCCGTGGACCTGGTTGATCGAGGCGTAGCCCATGCCCGGATAGTCGATGAAGCGCGTGCCCTCCTCGATGCCGCGCAGCAGTCCGCGCGGGACGCGGAAGCCGAGGACGACCATCGACTTCGCGCCCGGAAAGATGTAGCGCGGGTCGTTCTGCTTCGGCGCGCCCTCCCAGCGGCTCATCGGCGCGATGCCGACGCAGTCCGCGCCCACGCGCCTGGCGAGATCCTTGATCTCGGCCGCCGCCACCACGTCCCGGCTGATGTCGTTCTCGCCCATGCCGCGTCCGCGCCCCGATCACGCCACGCCGCCGCTTGAGGCGTTGTCCTGCACGAGGCCGGCCGCGGCCTTCGTGCCGTAGTTGGAGTTGATGTTGTAGTTCGTGTAGGCGTCGTGCGCCTCGATGTTCCCCGCATACGCCTCCCGGATCTCGGCCGGGATCTCGTAGGGCTTCGCGTGATCGACCTCCCACTGCTTCCAGCCCGGCTTGCGGAACGGGTTGCGGAACCCGCGCGTCATCTTCGCGCGCGCCTCCAGATGCACCATGCACGCGCGGATGCACCCGCACGCGCCCTCGTGCGCGAGCCCGTAGCCGTACTTGCGCGGATAGCTGCCGTCGAACGGCGAGAGTTCGCGCCTGAGGCCGCCCTCGCGCGCGGCCCGCGAGCAGGCGAGCTCGTCGCGCTTCCCCCATTCGACCTCGACGCCGCCGATCGCCTTCTTCACGGTCTCGGTCGGCGAGATGCACCCGCCGTGGCAGTTCTTGACGCATTCCATGCACCGGTCGCAGATGCGGCCCGCGTAGAGCGGGTCGGGGTCGAGCGCGGCGTCCGTCAGCATCACGGCGAAGCGCTGGCGCGGGCCGAACTCAGGCGTCAGGAACGCGCGCGAGTAGCCGAACTCGCCGAGGCCCGCGAGAAACGCGGCGACGCGGAAGTCGACCGAGACGTCCGGCGCAGGGAGCCCGGGGCGCACGGGGCGGCTCCAGCCCGCGCGGAACCTCCCCGTGAGCGGGTTGACCGCCTCGCCGCCCGAGACGTTCGCGAGCGGCACGGCCTCGTAGCCGTGGTCTTCGAGGTAGCGGTTCAGCTCCCAGAGGACCATCGGCCCGTAGATCGCGTTGAGCGCGGCGTAGCCCATCGTCGCGAAGTTGAGGAAGTGCGTCCCCTCCTCGACGCCGCGCAGGCTGCCGCGCGGGATGCGGAAGCCGAGGACGATCATCGACTGCGCGCCGGGGAAGATGTAGCGCGGGTCGTGCTGCCTGTCCGTCCCCTCCCAGCGGGACATGGGCGCGATGCCGACGATGTCGGCCCCGCATTCCTTCGCCTTGGCCTTGACGTCGGCCGCCGTCAGATCTGCTTCGTAGGACATGGGTGTTGAGGGGGTTGTGGACGTTGACACGGGGGGCGCGGGGCGTTCAGCTGCCGGAGGATCGGGACGAGGGCCGCGCCCGCGACGGCGGCGATCGCCGTCATCGCGGAGGCGAGGCCCGTCCGGCCGTAGATCCAGTAGCCGGAGGCGAACATCATCGCGTAGACGCAGACGCACGCCACCGTCATCGCGAGCAGGCCCCAGGCGATGTCGTGGCCGTTCGCGCGGATCTTGTTCTGGAACGCCGCGCGCGTCGCCGCCGCCGTCGGCGGCGTGAGGAGCGTGACCGCCACCCACGCGAAGGTGGTGACGCCCATGACGACGAGCAGCTGCTGCCACGCGCGCAGCTCCGGGCAGAGCAGCTTGAGCGACACGGCCACCACGAACGAGACCGCCATCGCCGTGATCTCGCTCCAGGCGTTGATGCGCATCCAGAACCACCGGAGGAGGTAGATGAGCCCCGTGCCCGCGCCGATCTGCAGGATGAGGTTGAAGACGGCCCCCGCCGAGACGAGCGCCGGCGCGAGAAGGCCCGAGAGGACCATCAGCAGGACCGCCGTCCAGCGCCCGACGACGATCAGCTCGCGCTCGCTCGCCTGCGGCCGCACAAAGCGCTTCCAGAAGTCGTTGGCGATGTAGTTCGAGCCCATCGAGAGGTGCGCGGCGACCGTCGAGAAGAGGGCGCCCATGAGCGACGCCGCGACGACGCCGAGCCAGCCGTTCGGCACGAACGTCAGCATCGCCGGATACGCGAGGTCGCCCTTCACGAGCGCGGGGTTCACGTGCGGGAAGGCCCTCTGGAGCGAGGCCAGGTCGGGGAAGACGAGCAGGGAGGCGAACGCCGTCAGGTACCACGGCCAGGGGCGGATCGCGTAGTTGACGACCTGGTAGAGGACGGAGCCCGCGACGCAGTGGTTCTCGCTCTTCGCGGAGAGCATGCGCTGGACGATGTAGCCGCCGCCGCCCGGCTCGCTGCCCGGGTACCAGACGTTCCACCACTGGATCGCGACCGGGATGACGAAGACGGAGACGAAGAGGTCGGCGTTGCCCGCGTCCGGCAGGAACGCGAGGTGCCGCTGGACGACCGGGTTCTGCATCATCGCGGCGAAGCCGCCGACCTCCGGGCGGCCCAGGGCGTAGACCATGCCCACCACCGCGCCGACCATGATGACGATGAAGAGGAAGAAGTCCGTGTAGATCGCGCCGCGGAAGCCGCCGAGCGCCGAGTAGACGATCGAGCAGACGGCCGTGATCGCGATGACCGTCCACTGGTCGACGCCGAAGAGGACCTGCCCGATCTTGATCGCCGCGAGCATCACAAGGCCCGTCGTGATCGCGTTGAAGACGATGCCGAGGTAGAGCGCGCGGAAGCCGCGCAGGATGGCGGCCGGGCGCCCCGAGTACCTGATCTCGTAGAACTCGATGTCGCTCTTCGCCCCCGAGCGCACCCACAGCTTCGAGTAGACGAAGACCGTCATCATGCCGGTGAGGAGGAACGCCCACCACTTCCAGTTCTCGGAAAGGCCGGAGCCGCGGATGAACTCGGTGAACATGTTCGCGGAGTTCGTCGACGTCGACGCCGCGCACATGGAGACGCCGACGAGCCACCACGGCATCGAGCGCCCCGAGAGGAAGAAGTCCTTCGCGTCCTTCGACGCACGGCGCGAACACGCGAACGCGATGCCCACGAGCGCGGCGAAAAACAGCGCGACCGCCGTCCAGTCCCACACGTTGAAGCTGAAGAAATTTTCCATATGTCGGGCAGTCTACCAAAACCGTCTGCCGCCGTCAAAGCCAAGCCGCCCCGCGTCGGCCCGACGGCGCGGGCGCGGACATGCGGAGAGGGATATGCTATACTACGCGCGTGAAGAACAAGGCATTCATCGACCAGGTGGTCGTCCTGGCGCGTTCGGGCAAGGGCGGCGACGGCGCGGCGACGTTCCGGCGCGAGGCGCTCGTCCCGTTCGGCGGCCCCGACGGCGGCGACGGCGGGCGCGGCGGCGACGTCGTCCTGCGCGCCTCCACGCACGTCAACTCCCTCCTCGCCCTCTCCTACGACCCGAAGCTCTTCGCCGAGCCCGGCGTGCCGGGGTCCGGCGGACGCTGCTACGGGCGACGCGGCAGGGACCTCGTCGTCGACGTCCCCTGCGGCACGCTCGTGACGGACTGCGACACGGGCCTCGTCGTCGCGGACGTCACGACGCCCGGACAGATGGTCGTCGTCGCCAAGGGCGGCGCGGGCGGCTTCGGGAACGTCCACTTCAAGACCTCCGTCAACCAGGCCCCCACCGAGCGCACGCTCGGCGGCGAGGCCGAGGAGCGGCGCCTGCGCCTGGAGCTCAAGACGATCGCCGACGCCGGCCTCGTCGGCTTCCCGAACGCGGGCAAGAGTTCGCTCCTCACGCGGCTTTCGAGCGCGACGCCGAAGATCGCCTCCTATCCATTCACCACGCTCAACCCGATCGTCGGGACGATCGAGTACGCGGACTTCGCGCAGATCCGCATGGCGGACGTGCCCGGCATCATCGAAGGGGCTTCGCGCGGCGTCGGCCTCGGCCTCGCCTTCCTCAAGCACCTGGAGCGCGCCCGCGTGCTCGTCTACGTCATCGACATGGCGGGTACCGACAACCGCAGGCCCTGGGACGACTACGCGACGCTTGCGAAGGAAATTGCCGACTACAACGCCGACCTCGCCGCGCGCCCCGCGCTCGTCCTCGCGAACAAGATGGACAAGGCCGCCGGCCGCCGGAACCTGAAGCGCTTCGTGAAGGAGACGGGCGTCACGCCGATCGCCCTCTCCTGCGAGCCCACCCTCAAGGACCTGCGCGAATATGCGGACCTGAAGGACTACGCGGGCCCCGTGGGGCTCGATGCGTTCAGGGACGCGCTGCGCAAGGTCGTCAACCCGAAGCCGCGCGCGCACCAGCACCTAGAGGCGGCGCCGCCCCCGCTCCACGAGATGCCCGACACGACGGGCGAGGAGATCCCCGCCGAGGCGCTGAAGTTCGCGACCTTCCTCAAGCTCGACCCGCCGAAGAAGAAGAGCCACCCCTCGCGCGGCAACATCCACTGACGGCGGACCAAGGAGCGAAGGCGTGAGACTGCTGTTCCTGAGCGACATCCACGGCGTCCCCTCGACGCTGGAGGCGGCGCTGAAGATGGCCGAGGGCCTGAACCCCGACCGGATCGTGCTGCTGGGCGACCTGCTCTACCACGGCCCCCGCAACGGCGTGCCGAGCCTCTACGACCCGGAGCGCGTCGTGGCGATCCTCAACGGGCTGAGGGACCGGATCATCGCCGTGCGCGGCAACTGCGACGCGGAGGTGGACCAGGCGCTGTTCCAGTTCCCGATGATGGCCGACTACGCGCTCCTCGACGCGGGGACCGAGACGTTCTTCCTCACGCACGGCCACATCTTCAACGAGCGCAACCTGCCGCCGCTCGGCGCCGGGACGGTCCTCGCGCACGGGCACACCCACGTGCCGGAATTGCGGACGCTTCCCTGCGGGCTCACGCTCTTCAACCCCGGCTCCGTCTCCCTGCCGCGCGGGGGCGCGCAGCGGTCCTTCGGCTTCTTCGACGGGACGACGCTGCGGCACGACGTCCTCCCGACGCAAAGGAGCGCGCGATGAAGCTGTCGAATCTGCGGACGGTCGGGGAGGCCCTGCCGAAGACCGATGCGGCGGGGCGCCCCGTCTTGGCGGCCATCGCGAACAACATGGTCGTGCCGCTCGCGGCGCCGCTCATCGGCACGCCAGACCTGAAGCCGCTCACGCGCGCCGACGCGCAAGGGTTCGAGGTCGACCGCAACTCGCTCGTCTTCATGCTCGCGAAGTGCGCGAACGAGCTTTTCCCGCGCGCGACCTTCCGCGTGCGCCACTCCGTCGGCGCCGCGCTCTGGTGTACGCTCGAACCCGAACGGGGCGCGGACGGGGCGGCCGCGCAGCCGCTCGACCCGACGGCGCTCGTGGCGCGCCTGCGCCCCGCGATGGCCGCGCTCCAGGCCGCCGACCTGCCGATTTCCGTGGAGCCCGTCTCCTACGGAGACGCCGTGGCGCTCTTCACGCGCCTGGGCCGCGTGGACGAGGTCAACCTGCTGCGGCACCGCAACCCGCCCGTCCTGCCGCTCTCCCGCTGCGGCGACTTCCGCGCCCTGAACCAGACGACGCTCGCGCCCCGCACGGGCGCGGTGGGCCCCTACGAGCTCGTGCCCGTGGACGACGGCCTCGTCCTGAACGTCTCCTCCGCCGAGAACCCGGACGAGGTGGAGCCCCTCCCCTACGTCGAGCCCTACTTCAAGGTGTTCCGCCGCCAGTGCGCCCGCACGGCGGTCACGGGCGTCGAGACGGTCGGCGACCTGAACCAGATCATCCACGCGCGCCGCTTCGACGTCTTCGTGCGCACCGTCGAGGCCCTCCAGACGAAGGAGCTTGCGGGCATCGCCGACCGGATCGCGGCGCGCAAGCCGTCGGCGCGGCTCGTCCTCCTCGCCGGCCCCTCCTCCGCCGGCAAGACGACGACGGCCCACCGCCTCTGCACGCAGCTGCGCGTGAACGGGCTCAGGCCTGTCCTCCTCTCGACCGACGACTACTTCGTGGGCGACGCGCGCAACCCGCGCGGCGAGGACGGCGCGTTCGACTACGAGACCGTGGAGGCCGTCGACGCCGAACGCCTCGCCGCCGACCTGAACGGGCTCTTCGCCGGCCGGCCCGTCCGCCTGCGGAAGTTCGACTTCATCCGGCACGACGGCTTCGACGCGGCGGAGGAGACGCAGCTCGACGCCTCGGGCGTCGTCGTGCTTGAGGGCATCCACGCGCTCAACCCGCGCCTCACGCGCGGCGTCGCGGACGAGCTGAAGTTCCGCATCTACCTCAACGCGCTCACCCAGCTCGTCCTCGACTCCTGCAACCGCCTCTCCGCCACGGACACGCGCCTCCTGCGGCGCCTCGTGCGCGACTACAACTTCCGGGGCTGCTCGCCGCTCAAGACCTTCGCCCTCTGGCCGAACGTCGTCGCCGGCGAACGTAAATGGATCTACCCCTACCAGGGCCGGGCGGACGCCGTCTTCAACTCGTCCCTCGACTACGAGCTCGCCGTCCTGAAGTCCTACGCCGCCCTGCTCCTCAACCAGGTGAAGCCGTGGGACGCCGCGTTCCTCGAAGCGCGCCGCCTCTCCGGCATCCTCCACAACGTCACCCACGCGAAGGCGGACGTCGTGCCGGGCGACTCCATCCTCCGCGAGACGATCGGCGGCAGCCAGCTTTCGTACTGAGGCCGGGCCATGCGCAGCAGGTACCTGAGCCTCTTCTGGGAGTTCCTGAAGATCTCGCTCTTCGTCGTGGGGGGCGGCTATGCGATCATCGTCGTCGCGGACGAAGTGTTCGGCCGGAAGTTGAAGTGGCTGAAGGAGGGTGAACTCCTGGACCACCTGCCCGTCTTCCAGATGGTGCCCGGCCTCATCGCGGGCAACACGGCGATCTACACGGGGCTGAAGGTCGCGGGGCGCCTTGGCGCGGTCGTCACGCTCGTCGCCGTCGCGCTGCCGTCGTTTCTCATCTTCCTCGGCGTCTCGTGCGGCTATGCGTTTCTGCCGGTGGGGAATCCGTGGGTGGAGAGCGCGCTCCTCGGGCTGCGCGCCGCGCTGACGGGCGTCGTCTTCGGCACGCTTGTGAAGGGCTGGCGGCGGAGCGTCGTGGGGGCGTATGGCTACGCGACGGTGGCGGTGGCCGCCGCCCTGCTGGTCGGATGCGGCGTGAACGTGGTGGCCGTCCTCCTGGCGGCGATGGCGGCGGGCGTCCTCTGGGCGTTTGGCGGAGGGGCGATGCCGTCCCGCGACGAGGCGTCCGGCGGCCTCGCGCTCGCGCCTCTCGCGCCCGCGCGCCGGACGCTCCTCGCCGCCGGGGGGCTTGCCGCGCTCGCGGCGGTGACGCTGCTGTGCGGGCGCATCTTCTGGACGTTCGTGAAGTTCGGCCTCCTCGGCTTCGGCGGCGGCTTCGTCCTCGTGCCCGTCTACCTGCAGGAGTTCGTTGGGCCCAGCGCGCCGCTCCTGCAGCTCGCGGCCGAGGAATTCTCGAACCTCATGGCGCTCACGCAGGTGACGCCCGGGCCCGTGAGCGTAAACGCGGCGACGTTCTTCGGCTACCGCCTGGGGGGCGTGCCGGGCGCGGCGGTCGCGACGGCCGCGCTCCTGCTGCCGTCCCTCTTCCTCCTGACGCTCGCGCTCACGGGCCTGGAGCGGTGGAAGCGCAGCCGCTTCGTGCAGGGCCTCCTCTGGGGCGTGAAGCCGGCGACGAACGCGCTCATGCTGAAGGCGGGGATCGTGTTCGCGGGCATGAGCGTCTGGAGCCGTTCGGGCGGGGCGGCCGTCACGGTCCATCCCTTCGCCCTCGCGCTCGCCGTCTTCGCGGGCTGGACGCTCGTAAAGGGGCGGCTCTCGATCATGTCCGCCATCTTCCTCTGCGCGGCCCTCGGCGCCGCCGCGCACGCCGTCGGGATGGTGGGGGAGGTTTAAGTCGCCCCTGCGGGGCTTTAAGTGGTTAAGTCGCCCCTGCGGGGTTTTAAAGTGGTTAAGTCGCCCCTGCGGGGTTTTAAAGTGGTTAAGTCGCCCCTGCGGGGCTTTAAGTGGTTAAGCCGCCCCTGCGGGGCTTTAAGTGGTTAAGTCGTTGAGGGTTATGAAGAAGAACAGGATGCCGGGGATCCGGATTCTCCACGAGGACGAGGACGTCATCGTCGTCGAGAAGGCGGCGGGGATCCTCGCGCAGGAGGTGGACGGTGCGTACAGCGTGGAGGGGGCCTTGACGGACTATGTGCGCAAGGGCCAGCGGAAGAGCGCCCGGCGCGTCTACCTTGTCCACCGCCTTGACGGCCGGACGAGCGGCGTCATGATGGTCGCGAAGAACGAACGCGCCCAGACGTGGTTGCGCGACCACTGGAACGAGGTGACCACGAAGATCTACCTCGCGCGGGTTGAGGGCGTGCTGGACGCGCCGGAAGGCGTCTTCGAGAGTTACCTGCGCGAAGACGGGAACCATTTCGTGCGGAGCGTGGAGAACCCCAAGTTCGGCAAGCTCGCCCGCACGGAGTGGCGGGTCGTCGCGGAGCCGGGGATGAAGCCCCGTGGACGGCGTCCGCCCACCACGCTCGTCGAGGTGTCGCTCAAGAGCGGGCGCAAAAACCAGATCCGCGTCCACTTCTCGGAGGCGGGGCATCCGGTCGTGGGGGACGCGAAGTACGGTCACGGACGGCGCGGGGATGTGCTTTGCCTCCACGCCTGGAAGCTCGCCTTCCAGCATCCGCGCACAGGGGAATGTCTGTCGTTCACGTCCGCCCCGCCCGCATGGTGAGGGGCGGCCCGCGACGCCGCGTCACGTCAGCACGCCCGCCGCCGCAAGGGCGCCCAGCACGCCGAAGAGCGCGCCCCAGACCGCGCAGGCCGCGCCGGCGGCGCGCACGCGCGAAGGCTTCTCCGCAAGCCACGCAAGCGCCTGGCGTATCCGCCAGGGATAGAACATGCCGAACATGCCGAGTGCCGCGCAGAGATACGCGAACACGACGAGCGTCAGCCGCCACGGCGTGTCGCAGAGGCGGATCGCAGGGAAGAGCTCGCCGGGGAAAAGCATCAAGAGCGCCGCGACGCCACGGATGGGCAGCAGGTTCTCCATCCACCGGCACGTCAGGACGGTCAGGACGGCGGCGAGGATCCACAGTTCGCCCGGAACGGCCTTCAGGAACCGGTCGAAGATCTCGATGCCGATCACGTCGCACGCATGGGCCGTCCAGAACCAGCCCACGGCGCAGAGGGCGCGCCCCGCCGCCTTGGAACGCGGGAACGCCACGAGCGCGCGCGCCGCGCCATCCGCCGCCACGAGCGAGAAAAGCCCCCACGCCGCCAGCGGAAGCCCGAGAACAAAGAACCACATCGCCATATCGTCTTAACCTTTAACCATTTAAAGCGAAGCGACTTAACCACTTAACCACTTAACTACTTAAAGCCTCTCGAACTCCTCCCAACCGCGCCGCACGGGCGGGCCGTCGAGGAGCGCGTTCGCCGCGTCGTTTCCGACGAAGCGCCCCTTGGCCGGATCGAATTCGAGCTTCGGCTCGGCAAGGCGCTGCGCGACCGCGCCGAGCGCCAGCACCTGCGAGAGCGGGCCGGCGACGGCGAAATCGCTGTTCGCCTTCTCCTCGCCCCTCACCGCCTTGAGGAAGTTGAGGTAGTGCCCGCTCGTCCCCTTCGGGAAGTCCCGCAGCGCCGCCTTGACGGCGGGGGCGCGCCCGTCGCCCCCCGCGATGAGCTGGAGCGCGCTGCCGTGGCTCGCGCGCGCGAAGACGCGCCCGTCCTTCAGGTGCAGCTCCGCGCCGCAGTCCCGCCGCCGCCACGTGCGGTCGGTCACGCCCGCGACGGGGGCCGGGAAGTTGCCCGCCCCGTCATGCCACGTGAGCGTGCAGGCGGGGAGCCCTTCGCCGCGCGCGGGGAAGACGTAGCGGATCGTCGAGGCCATCGGGAAGACGACGGGCGTGCGGCGGTCGTTCTTCACCGTCTCGATGCGCGTCGGGAGCCCCAGCTTCAGGAACTCGTGCGCCGCGTCGAAGAGGTGCGCGCCCCAGTCGCCCAGCGCGCCCGTGCCGTATTCGTAGAAGCAGCGCCAGTCGCCGTTGATGAAGTTGTGGTTGAAGGGGCGGAACGGACGCTGCGCGAGCCAGACGTCCCAGTCCATCTCCGCCGGCTCCGCCTCCTCGCCCGGCATCTCCGCCATCGTCCCCTTCCACTTGAACCAGCGGCGGTTGTTCGCGCACATGTAGGCGTCGATGTGCGCGACGTCCTTCACGAAGCCGCTCGCGACGAGCGCCTTCATCTGCCAGTAGTTGGCGTCCGAATGACCCTGGTTGCCCATCTGCGTGACGACCTTGTGCCGCTTCGCCGCCGCCGTCATGAGGCCGATCTCGCGGAAGCAGTTGCCCATCGGCTTCTCGCAGTAGACGGCCTTGCCCATCGCCATCGCGAGCATCGCGGCCGGGAAGTGCGCGAAGTCGGGGATCGCGATGCACACAGCGTCGATCTCGCGGCCGTGTTCGTCGAACATCTTGCGGAAGTCCTGGTAGCGCGGCACGTCGGGGCGCGCCTTCAGGACGTTGAGCGTATGCTCCGCGCCCATCTGCGTGTCGCAAAACGCGACGACGTTCACCATGTCCTTGTAGTAGGCGAACATGTTGAAGTCATGCTTCGCCTGGTGGCCGATGCCGACGAAGGCCATGTTGACCTTGGCGTTCGGCGAAGCCGCCGACGCGCGCAGGTTCGGGAACGAGAACGCGGCGGCCGAAGCGGCCGCCGTCCCCATAAAATCACGCCGCGAGAGTTTCATACGTCCGCATTATACCATAACGGGGCGCGGGTGCGAAACGGCTGCCCGTCCAGCGGGCGGCGGCCCCGCCCGACTACTTCCCGGCGGCGGAGACGCGCTTCCACCAGGGCAGGCGGTCGAGCGGCGTCGCAACGTCAAGCGCGCACGGTCCCGTGACGACCTTCCCGTCGTCGCCTTCCCACGTGCCCGGCGGAATGAGGACCCGGCGGGTCGCCGCGTTCTCCACGATCTGCGGCGCGACGAGGAGGTCTTCGCCCATGAGGAACTCGTCCATCACCGTCTCGTAGCCCCGCCCGGGGTACATGTACTCAAGCGCGCGCATCATCGGCTCGCCCGTCCGGCCCGCGTCGATCGCCGTCTTCACGATGTAGGGCGTCCAGGCCTTGCGCGTGCGGAGCGCCTTCTTGAAGGCCGCAAGATGTTCGGCGTCGAGCGCCTTCCACGGCGGGATCGAGAGCTGCACCATCGGCGAGAGGCACTGCACCTGCATGGAGCGCACGAACTGCTGCTGGAAGACGGGCCTGCGATCCTTCTGCGTCGGGCCGAAGAGGCCGCCGCCGACCATGTCGAAGTCGATGAAGGGATAGCCGATGAGGCCGGCCGCGATGCCGTTCGAGAGGCACGTGCGCAAGGCCGCGAACGTCGGCGCCTTGTCGCGCTCGGTCTGCTTCAGGGCGAGGCCGCCCATCTTCCAGCTCGCGCGGTGCTGCTGGAAGGGGACGGTCGTGCCGAGCATGTGGTACGCGCGCGTCATGTCGCTCGGCCCCGCCTTCGGGTCGTGCGGGCGCGCCACGTTGCGGGCGAAGCCCAGTTTGTCGATGAAGTTGCTCGGGTCGCCCGCGTCGAAGAAGAAGCCGTCGACCCCGTACGTGTCCATGAGCCCGTGCAGGCAGTTCTTCGTCTCCTCGAAGCAGGCGGGGTTCGTGCAGTCGAGGACGGCGCCCCAGCCCGCCCACCACTGGCTGATGAACGAGAGCTGATAGCCGCGCGCGTCGGACTTGAGCGTATGGCCCTTGCGGAAGATCTCGCGGTAGCGGAGCGACTCCATCGCGACGTGGTTGTCGAACCAGAGGATGACTGCGGAGTAGCCGAGCGTCTCCTTCAGCTCCTTCACCATGCCCTTCGGGTCGGGGATGAAGCGGAGGTTGAAGTCCCACGTGCCCATCGGCAGCTCGTGCCAGCCATGGTCGATCATGAAGACGCCCGGCGACATGCCCATCTCCTTGAAGCCGCGCGCGAGCGCGAGGATGTCCTCCTGCTTCTGCATGTAGCCGAGCGAGGCCCACGTGTTGACGATCGGGTTCTCGAACCACTCAAGGCGCGGCGTGCCCTGCGGCGGGAAGTACGTCTTCGAGCAGTGGAGGTAGGCCGAGCGGAGCGTGTCGCCGGCCTTCCCGGTCTCGAACACGGCATCGGCGCGGTCGGCCTCGACGGACAGGCTCGTCGGCGAGAACTGGAAGGCGAACGGGCGCTCGCACCACACCCAGCGCCCCTTGTTCGAGAGGAGGAGCGGCGCCGCCTGGTTGCCGCCAATCCCCGAACCGTGGTCGATGCGCATGTCGACCTTCTTGTAGGTGTTCGTGGCCGAGAACGGCTCGAAGTCGCCAAGAATCGTTTCCGCGCCGTACCAGTGTTCGTCCGGGAGAAGCGCAAGCGTCTTCTTCGCGGCAGAATCCGCTGCGAGGAGCGAGAACGAGAAGGCCGCCGCGAACAAGGCCGCCGGACGGACGCATGGCAGGATGTTGTGCTTCATGGTCATCAGTATAGCACAATTTAAGGGTTGGCGGGCGGACGCGCCTTCACGCGCCAGGCGCGGTAGGCCGCCGCGTCGTAGGGCGGTGGCCCGTAGAGGCAGCCGTTCACGCGCGCGACGCCTTCAAAGGCGTAGTCGATGCGCAAGAGGCCCTGCCCCGCGAGGGGCAGGTTCTCCGCGAGGGTCTTCGTGCCGTTCGCGGGAATCTCGGCCGCCCCCTCCCACACGGCCCGCCCCGTCGCCGCATCCACGGCCCGCACCGTCCCCGCGACGGCGTACAGGCGGTCGTTCACCGCGACGAGGCGGTTCGTGACGCCGCGCGCGGCCTCACCGTCGAACGGCGTGTCGACGTAGGCGACGAGCTGGGGCTGCTGCACGCCCTTGATGGCGTCGTAGGCCTTCTTCTTGCCGAAGTAGTAGTCGACGACGCCGTCCGAAATGATCGGCCAGCCGTCGCGGAGGTTCCACCAGAGGAGGCCCCACGTGCGTCCCTTGCGGGAGCGCGACAGCTCGATCCAGTACTTGAGCGCCTCGGCCTGGACGCTCTGGGAGAGGTCCGCGAACGTCGCGAGATCCTTCGGCACGTGCCCGAACATCGCCTTCACCTGGCGCGGCATGAGCGCGTTCCGCCCGGACCCCGCGCGGCGCTGGGAGGGGTAGGCCATCGTCGCCTTGCAGGCCCATTCGTCGTTGAACGTGAACGGGTCGTCGGGGTTCGGCCACGGGTAGAGGCCGGCGGGCGTCATCATGCGCCGGAGCGCATTGACGTTCGGGCAGCCGTGGTAGCCCGTCTCGCTCACGAAGGTCGGCGTCGCGCGCGTCCAGAAGGCGTTCTTGAAGTAGGTGTGGCGCGGCCCCCAGAGGTGGTCCTGCGAGAGCTTCGCCGCGCCGCGCACGACGGCGGGCGTCCACCAGGGCGAGGAGGGAATGTAGGGAGTGAAGGGATCGAAGTCGCGGAGGACGCGCGGCAGCACCTCGCGGCTGATGCGCTCGCCGGCCGGGTCGGGGGCCCAGGCGCCCCAGTAGCCCGCCATCGCGCGGTCGATCTCGTTGTTCGCGCACCAGAGCGCGAGGCAGGGGTGGCTGCGGAGGCGCACGACCTGCGCGCGGGCCTCGTCGGCGATCGTGCGCGCGAAGGCGTCGTTCTGCTCGGGCTGCACGTTGCCCATCATGAAGTCCTGCCACACGAGGATGCCGTTCGCGTCGCAGAAGTCGTAGAACGCATCCGGCTCGTAGACGCCGCCGCCCCAGACGCGGATCATGTTACAGTTGAGGTCGACGAGCATATCGAGGGCACGGCGCAGGTGTTGCCCGTCGCGGGAATGGCAGGCGTCGAGCGGCGTCCAGTCCGTACCGTGCAGGTAGAGGGGCGTGCCGTTGACGACGAAGCGGAAAGTCCCCGGCTCCGCCTCGCTCTTCCAGTCCGCCCGTTCGAGGCGCACCGTGCGCAGGCCGACCTTCCGGGCGTCGCGGGCCAGCACCGTGCCGTCCGCCGCCACGAACTCCACCACGCCGTCGTAGAGCGCGGGCGCGCCCGCGTCGCGCGGCCACCAGAGGTCGGCGTTGCGCACCGTGAGCGCGGTCCGCGTCTGGTAGAAGTGGACGGGCTCCTCGCGCCGGACGGCGACCTTCCCGTTGCGGGCGAGCGTGAGGCGCAGGGTCGAGGCGTGCAGGTGCTTCCAGGGTGCGAGGATCTGGCCGTCCACCTTCAGTTCCGCCGTACGGGTCTTCGGGTCCGCCTTCAGGCACATCCAGTGGACGTCGCCGAAGCGGCAGGCGGGCAGAACGTCGAGCGCGACGCTCCGCCAGATGCCGCTCGTCACGAGGCGCGGCATGATGTCCCAGCCGAACATGTGCTGCGCCTTGCGGATGCCCTCCACGTCGGTGCCGCCGATGCGGCTGCGGCCGAGGACGCCGAGGAGCGGACGCCCCAGCGGGCTCTTGATGTACACAGCGAGCGTGTTGTCGGCCTTCAGCCGGTCCGTCACGTCGAAGCGGACGGGCGTGAACATGTTCTCGCTGTGCCCGAGCCGTTCGTCGTTCAGGAAGTAGTCCGCCCGCGTATCCACGCCGTCGAAGCGCAGTTCGACGCGCTCCCCCGGCCGCGCGGGCACGCCCCGGAACGTCCGCACATACCGCCACTCATACTGTTCCCAGCCGAGGAGCGCCCAGGCGTTCGTGCCGACCGTCGGGTCGGGGATGACGCCCGCCGCGTGCAGGGCGGCGTAGGTGTCGCCCGGCACCGTCGCCGGGATTGACGTCCACGCGCCCCCTTCCTGCTGGCGGCGGTAGCCGAGCGTCCACGCGCCGTCGAGGGATACGCTGGCCGCGTGCCCGGCGGACACGCCCGCCAGGGCCAGCAGGGCAAAAAAACGAATCGATGGGGCTCTCATGCGCGGCATTGTATCAAATTTTCAGCCACCGCACGGGCGACCGGGCCGGGCTAGCGGAAGATGAGCGCGAGGCCGCGGCCGTCGCCCATCACGTGCAGCCGCCCGCCGCCCGCGAGGCGGGGCGTGCGGCGCGCGGGCGGCAGGTCCGCCGCGTCCGGCGGGCCGTAGACGCCCTGCGCGAGCGGCCGCGCGGCGTCGTCCAGCCACACGTACCGCGCCCGCTGCACCACGCCGTCGTCAAGGTGCAGCGCGCCGCCGCCGAGGCGGAAGTCCGTCGTCCGCTCCAGCTGGTCCGACGCCGTGAGGCGCAGCGTCCCGCCCGTGACGACGATGTTCGTCGCCCCCGGCCAGCGCGTGCCTGCGCACAGCGTGAGCGGGCCCTCGGCCACCGTCACCGTGCCCGTCGCGGAAAGGACGCGGTTCGTGAACGCCAGCTCGAACGCGCCCGTCTTGTAGAGGCTCAGTTCGCCTTTCAGGTCGCCCGTCGACGCCGGGAACCAATACGGAACCGTCGGGTACTTCCCGTTCACATAGGGATAGGTGCTTTTCGGCGTCACCTGGTTGACGTAGAGCGTGGCCGGGCCGTCGAGGCTCTGCACGACGCCCCCCGTCCGCAGGGCGAACGTCCCGATGCGCTGGTCGTGCCCGTGAAGGTCCCACGTGCAGTTCCCGATGTAGGTCTTGCCGTCGGGAAGGTCGAAGCCCCAGGGGCAGCGGAAATCGACGCTGGCCCGCGCGGGTGCGTAGGGGTCGTACGTCGCCGGGTTCTCATCGTTCGTCCAGGAGCACATGGTGCCGTAGACGTTGCCCGAGCAGTGGAGGCGCAGGCGGCAGCTTGGTCCTTCCCATGACGTCGCGTAGAACGGCTTGTTGGAGATGACGACCTCCCCCTTCGCCCACCAGTTGATGTAGAACGGCTTCTGCGGCGACCCGTAGCCCCCCGCGAAGACGACGGTAGACGACTCCGGCAGCTCGAAGGCGTCCGCGAAGGATTCGCTCGGCGTCACGGACCCGAAGAAGACGTTCGTCGTGTTCGGCGCATACTTGAACGCATGGCGGAGATCGTAGCCCTTGCCGTCCTGCACGACGGGCTTTGAGATGCGGACGTTCGCGAGCAACATGGTCGCGGTCTTCTGCTGGCGGACGCGCAGCACGGCCGTCCCCGCCGCGTTGGACGGGCCGAACGGCTCCGGCCCCGACGCCTCGGCGTAGCGGTTGGAGATCACGACAGACCCCGTGTAGGTGGCGTTCGACGTGTTGAAGACGACCGTGCCGGCCCCCGTCGTGACGAGCGTGCCGTCCCCCTCGCCGGCCCGCAGGAGCGGCCCGTTCACCGCAAGCGCCATGTTCGACCCCGGCAGGTCCCACATCTGCCGCACGCCCGGCAGGGGCGCGATGGGCACGTTGAGGGCAAGCGTCCGCGCGGACGGGTCCGCCGCCTCGCCCTCAAAGCGCAGACCGCCCACGCCCAGCGCGAGCGAGGCCGACGGCGAGGCGGCCCGCAGGGCGAACGCCGCGATGCCCGCGTTGACGACCAGCCCGCGGAAGGAATAGTCCTCGCCCACCGCCATGGCGCCGCCGTCGGCGGCCGCCGCCGCGAAGACCGGGGTGAACTGCCCGCTCGTGACGTCCGGGGGCCACGCGAGACCCTGCCAGTTCTCGACCGTCGTCGCGGCGTCGTCGCCGCCCGCGCCCGTCCAGACGGCCGTCGCGGGCATGACCGTGACCGTCCCCTTCCCGGCCAGCCCCTCCAGTGCCTGGACGCCGTCCGCCGCCGTGCCGGCATAGGTCGCCTGGACGGCGCCCTCCACCCCGCGTACCGTCAGCCGACACGTCTTCACCGCCACCGCGTCCGCCACCTCCAGCGTCGCCCCGTCCGCGACGTCGACGGCCGAGAGCGTCGGCAGCGCGGCCGCGCAGACGAGCGTGCCCGCGCACACGCGCAGCGTCCCGTTGAACGACGTCGTTCCCGTGAGCGTGAGGGTGCCCGCGCCGACCTTTTCGAGGACGGCCGCCGCGTCGCCCGCGAGGCGCGAGACGTCGAACGTCGCCGGCGCCTCGCCGCCGACGCGCAGTACGCCGCCCTCCGACAGGACGAGCGCCCCCGTCCCCGACGCGGAGAGGTCGAACGCGGCGGGCGGCGTGAAGACGCCCCCGCGCACGACGAGTGCCGCATCGGGCGCGAGCGCGAGCGTCCCCACCGTCACGGCCCCCGACGCGTCCGTGACGACGGCGCGCCCGGCCTCGACCGCAAGCGAGCCGGGAATCGCCCGCGCCACGACGAGGTCGCCCGCGCCGAGCTTGCGCACGGCGAGCGGCGACCCGGCGCAGACCTGCACGTCGAACGTGCAGGCGTTCCCGTTTTCGCCGATGTTGAGCGTCGCCGCCGTCGCGGCGGAGTTCGTGACGAGCCCGCCGCCGAAGAGCGAATTGCAGCTCTGCGTCGTGCCGTTCAGGTCAAGCCAGAAGAGCTTGGGCGACACCGCGACCTCCACGCCGCCGTTCGCGGGCCCGTGCGGCAGGAAGTCGTCGGAGGTCAGGATTGCGCGTCTTGCCACCGTACGATCGGCGCGGAAGCGCAGGACGCCCGTCTGCTGCCACAGGAGGCCCTGGCCATCCGCGCGGTTGGCGTACAGCGCCCCCTGGCGGCACTGTTCCGCGTAAGACGCGGCCGGATCGAAGTCCCCCCCATAGAGGTAGACGTCCGAGTCCCCGCGGAAGACGAGCCGCCCCGTGGCCCCTTCCAGCCATCTCACAAACGACGCCCACTTGCCGAACTGGACGTCGATGGGCCTGCCGTTGCGGCCCTCCAGGACGAGATCGCCCGATGCGTTCTTCTGGAACGTCAGGAAGGGACTCCATCCGTAGCTTGCGATGCAGCCGCCGTTGAAGGCGATCAAGGCCGGCTGCGGCCCGCGCAGGTGGAAGTTCAAGGTGATGAACATCCCGCCCTCCATCTGCAGCACGTTGGGGGCGGCCGCGCCCGGCTCGGGCGCCGGGGCGTGGTCGGAGCCGAAGAAGGTCGCCCACGCCGAGGCCGTTCCGCCCTCGACGCGCAGGGTTCCCGACGAGAGCCCCGCGCCCGGCGCGGAGACGTCGCCCAGATAGAGCTTCGCCTGCCCCCGGCTTCCGAGGCCCGGCAGGTCGGAACTGTTCGTGCGTCCGAGGCCAGTGCGCGCGATGACGACCGTGCCCGTGCCGCCGTCGCAGCCGATGCGCGTGTCGCGGCGCACGTAGCACGTCGTATCCGGCGCGTCCGGCAGACGCCACGTCGCGGGCTTCACCTTGGACGAGACGGTGAGGTTGTCGAACTGCACGGTCGTCCCGCTCGCCGCCAGGATCTGCGGATCGGTCGTCTCGTCGATGGCGAGCGTCGCCCCGTCGAAATACGTCGTCGCGGCGGTCGCGCCCGTCACGCGCACCGGCACGCGGCCCAGAAGCCCCGCGTCCTTCAGCGTGAGCGTCGCCTTCGGCGTGTCGTTCTGGATGGCGAACGGGTGCGCCGTCGTGAGCCCCTCCGCGCACGTGACGGCGCCCGTCACCGAGACCAGCGCGGCGGACGACGGCCCGAGCAGCGCGTCGCCCGCGTACCCCATGCCCACGAGGTCGAGCCCGCCCGACGGGATGCTTGCCTCGACGCGGTAGATGTCTGCGCCTCCAAGCGGGGAGACCCCCGCCCACACGGCACAGGCCAGAACACAGCTGCACAGTCTCGTCATCGCACACTCCTTGCTTTCGAATGAAAGTATAGACGCCTCTCCCGTTCCTGTCAAGCGGGACATGCGCGCGGTTGCGCACGGCGGCCCGGTCGCGCCGGCGCGCCTACTGAAGCATCACGTCCCATGTTGCGGCCCCGCAAGACGCAGGGACACATCGAAGCCTGCCGGCCGCGCCGGGGCTACTGGGCCGCCGCGCGCGTCTCGTAGAGCGGGTAGGCGACCTCGCGGAGGGCCTTCACCGTCTCGGGGTAGGGGCGGTCGCAGATGTCCGTCCAGCCGACCTGGAAGTATTCGCCGTCGAAGCGTCCCGACGTCGCCTGGTCGGAGAACTGGTGCCAGTGTACGCCGACGACCTGCGGATTCGCGAGCGCGCTCCTGACGTACTTGGCGAGCTTCACCGCCCGGTCGGCCTGGTCCTTCGCCTGCCGCACGCCGACGCCGAAGGGGCCGCGGTCGGGGGCGCCGAAATGGAACTCGCCGATCATCACCGGCGCGTCGAGATTCTGCGGTAGCCGCCACTCGGCAATCGACTCGGCGTAGATGTTGTACGACACCACGTCGCAGTACTTCGCGCAGGCGGCGATCGCCCACGGGCGCGCGCTGCCGGCGAAGCGGCAGCCGAGATACATGAGCGCCGGGTCGAACGCCTTGACGACGGCACGCGTGCGGCGGAAGTATTCGTCGCAGATCGCGGCGGTGAACGCCTCAAGGTCGCCAGTGGCGGCGGCGCCCGGCACGGACGTGGAGCGGAGCAGATCGTCCCAGCCGGCGTGGGAGGTCTGCCAGGCGGCGTTCAGCTTCGAGACGTCGGCGTACTTCGCCCTGAGCCACCGCGCGAACTCCACCTTGGCGGGCTGGTCGGCGGGCGAGCGCAGCGTCCACTCCGCCAGCTGGCGCGGCCAGGCGCCCCAGTCCACCTCGTTGTCCACGAAGAAGCCGATGCACCACTTGTCGTGCGCCTCGCGGCCGTGGGCCTTGAGCGCGGCGGTCACGCCGGCGGCGAAGGAGGCGTCCCACGGGTCGCGGAACTTCCACCAGTGCCCCTTGCTGGCGGCGATCGGGCGCGACTGGCACTCCACGCGCTCCGCGTAGGGAGTGCGGTCCATCAGGCAGATCTTCACGTCGGAGGAGTTGGCGATCGTGTTGCATCCCCAGCTGCGCAGGCGGCGATGGGCCAGCTCGGCGAACGTCTCGTAGTACCCTTCGCCGTACTTGCGGTAGAGGTTGGCGCTGGAGAAGTCGTAGATGCGGGTTTCGCCGCGGCTGGCGTAGAACGGGAAGAGGAGTTCGTCGCGCGTGGTCCAGAACTTCGAGAAGGCGTTCTCGCCGGCGTGGCCGGGAGGGGGCGGCAGCTCCGCGAAGAGGGGGTCGCGGTCAGGCAGGGGCACGCCCCTGCGGGAGGAGACCGGGTCGCCGTTCATGGGCGTCATCGCCGAGGAGGGCGTCACCCGGACGGGGCCGAAGCTCCAGAACAGGCAGCCCTCGGGGTCCACGAGCCACCACTTGCCGTCGAGCTTCTCGGCGCGGAAGCGCCCCGTGGCCTTCAGCCGGGGGCCTTTCGTCCAGCCGCCGTAGGCGTTGCGGTCGCGCGGGCCGGGGTGGGCGGCGAGATCCTCGGCCTCGGCCTCGGCGGCGCGCTTCAAGTCGGCGTCCGTCCTGGTCTTGCCGGGCCAGTCGCGATGGCGGAACTGCCCATAGCGGTCGATGCACGGCAGGAAGTCCTTCGTGGCGAGCTTGAGCCACGGCGCGTTCGTGTGTACGCCGGGGAACGCCTTCGAGCGCCTGGCGAAGTCGCCGGGGCAGTAGAAGGAGTCCACCACGGCAAACGGCGTCTCCTTCTGCCAGTCGTAGCGCCGCGGCACGAAGCCGCCGTCGGCCACCACGCCGCTCGTGTCGGGTGCGTTGGTGGCCTTGCCGGCCATCGCGCCGCCGACCACCGCCGCCAACGCCATTCCCGCGCCCCCTATCTTCTTCAACCGCCATTTCATAAATCAATCCTCCTCACGGGCATCCCATTCGTGACCTGAACGAAACGAAAGGCAGTGTACCCGATGGCCAGTCAGATTGTCAAGAGGGCTTGCCCCGTCACGACGGCCACGGGGGGGGGGGGGAGGGGGGGGGGCGTCGGGAGCCGCGCGCGTCGTCGAGCCGGACGCGGAAGCCGACGTCGAAGACCTTCTGCCACGGCCAATAGACGAGGCGGAAGGAACTTGTGGCGTCCTTCGGGCGCGAGGCGAAGCTGCCTCCGCGCACGACGGCGCGTCCGTCGGGCGTCGTCGTGCGGGTCCACTCGGCGGCGTTGCCGTGCATGTCGTAGAGGCCCCACGGGTTGCAGTTCGCGCGGCCGGTGAAGTTGAGCGTGAACCAGTCGTCCGCGAAGCGTTCCGCATGGAGGGGGTAGTTCTGCTCGGGGCGGTAGGGGCGGCGCGTCTGGATGCAGGCGGCGGCGTCCCACGTCGAGTAGGCGAAGCGCGCCGTGCGGTCTGCGAAGTTCGCGAACTTCGAGAAGTCGTCGTCGAGGCCGCCCCAGGGGAACGGCGTCGCCGTGCCGGCGCGTGCGGCCCACTCCCATTCCTCCTCCGTCGGAAGCGACGCCGCGACGCCGCACGTCTTCGAGAGCCAGGCGCAGAAGGCCTGTGCCTCGTCGCGCGAGACGCGCACGGCAGGCTGGCGGCGGTGGTTGCCGACGTGGCCGGGCATCACCTGGTCGAAGCCGTACTGGTCCTGCGAACGGGAGTCGTGGGCGGGGTCGAAGGCGTGGTACTGCGCGTTGTCCACCTCCATCTCCGAAAGCCAGAACGGACGCGCGACCGTGACGACGCGCGGCGCCTCGTCGGGGCAGCCGTTTGTCGAACCCATCAGGTAGGTCCCCGCCGGGATGCGGCGGAAGGTCATGTGCGTCCCCGCGTCGAGGACAAGCGTGCGGGTCGTGACGGGTGCGCGTTCGTGGATGGCGCCGAGCTGGGCGGCGGCGGCCTCCAGGCGCGAGAGGGGCCAGCGCGGGGGCGGGGGCGGGATCGGCACGGGGGGCGGTGCGGGCTGTGGCGGCACGGCGGGGAGCGGCCCGCGCGTGGCGACGAGGGCGGCGTAGCGGTCGAAGTCGGCCTCGGGATCGTCGTCGAGGTTCGCGTAGGCCCGGGCGAGGGCCTTGCGGCGGGCGATCTGGTTCGTGCAGCCGACGGCGAAGGCGTCAGTCTGGAAGGCGGCGGGGGCCCACTTGCCGCGAAAGGGCGCGTTGAGGTCGATCCAGGTGTAGAGCTGGCGCCAGCCTGCTTCGGAGAGGCGTGCGCCGTGGTGGCCCTTCTTCAGCATCTGGACGAGAGGCGAGGTCGAGGCGTGGAATTCGAGCGGCGTAAGCGTCTGCAGTTCGGACTCCGCGCCGCCGCGCCGGATGTAGGGATGGAGGGCGCGGTAGGCGGATGCGGGCGTCGCGAAGGAAGGGAGGAGGAACGATTCGGCGGCGGGGAGCGGGCGCGCCGTGGCGTGGCAGGACGTGCAGGAGGCGACGAGGTGGGGGTGGAGTTCCGTCGCGAAGCCCCAGGGGCGCGGGCCGTCGGCGTCGGGTGGGACGATCTTCTGGACGGGCTTTGTGTCGGCGAGGCGGCGGCCGGTGGCGACGGACGTGCGGGTGTCCTCGTGGCAGCCCGTGCAGGAGACGCGCTCGCCGGGCATGCCGACGGTCCAGGAGCGCATGAGCTGCACGGCCGCGCCGTCTGCGTCGAGGGGCTGGAGGGTGACGGGCGTGTTGGCGGGCATCTCGAAGCAGACGGAGCCGTCGGCCTCGACATCGACGGTTCCGAGGACGCGCTTCACGTCCCATCCCGCCTCGGCGGCGTCGAGGCCCATCGAGACATGTCCGCCCGTCTTGTGGTAGCAGAAATGGTAGGCGACGACGCGCAGCCTGCGGACGGTTCCGCGCGGCACGCCCGCAAGGCCCTCGCCCGTGTAGATGTCGGCGATGTGGACGCTGCACGTCTTCGCGCCCTTGACGCGGCGGTCGGGGATGACGGGCGGGCGCGTGCGGGGGGCGAAGAGGATGGGCTCGAAGAGCGCACCGTCGTCCGCCTCGGCGAGGAGGACCATGTTGTCGAAGATGTCCACGAGGTAGAGGCCGAAGCGGCCCTCCTCGGAGGTCTTCGCGCTCGCGAGGAAGTAGTTGCCGCCGAGCGGCCAGGGGTGCGCGAAATAGGGCTTGCCGCGCGCGAACTGGTTGTCCACGAGGAGGTCGCAGATCTCGCCTTCGACGGGCTGGCCGCGTCCGGGGAACTCGTGGACGAAGCCCGTCTCGGCGGCGGGGAGGGTCTGGACGGGGAGGCGGAACGTGTGGAGGGGCGGCCCCCATTCGCGGTCGGGCGGATCGTAGCGGGCGGGGTAGCGGCGGGCGCGCGTGGGGTCGAGGAGGAGCAGGCGGCCGTGTTCGGCGCGGCCGTGGTGCCCGCCCGCCATGAGGACGAGGCGGTGCGGTTCGCCGGGAATCGCGCGCGCGCCGCAGAAGAACGTGGGGAAGTAGGAACCGCTCCCGTAGAGGGCGAGCTGTCCGACGCCGTCTGGGTTCATCGTCATGAGCTCGCGGGAGAAGTAGTGCTGGAGGTCTGAATACTCCCAGCGCGTGTAGACGACGCGGCCGTCGTTGAGGACGGTGGGGGTGTAGTCGCTGTCCTGCTCGAAGGTGAGCTGGATCGTTTCGCCCGTCCTGCGGTCGATGCGGTAGAGGACGCACATCGGGAAGTTGCCGTCCTCGCAGGGCAGGAACTGGTAGGCGCCCGTCCCGAGGAGGACGACCTGATCGGGGTTCGGCAGATAGCAGGCGTCCCACCACTGGACGTCGTGGGCGCCGTCCTCGGGCGACACCCGCGCGACCGCGCCGTTTCCGACCTGCACCTCGTACACGCCGAGCAGGTTGTTCGTGCCCGTGTCGGTCGTGAAGAGGATGCGCGAGGCATCGAAGTCGAGGTCGAGGTCGCGGACGATCGCGGTCCCCGGCGGACGGTAGAGGGTCGAGAGGGTGGGAGTGGCGCGGAGGTTGGAGAGGACGGCGATCTCGTTCGTGAAGCCCGTGCGTTTGAGGTCCATGTGGTTGTGGGCATTGAGGCCGAGGAGTCCCAGCGAACGGGAGAGACCGCGCTTGACGTAGGGGAAGTCGGAGCCGCCGGGGCGGTCGGCCCTGGGCCAGACGGGATTTGCGAGGCGGCGGCGGACGCAGAGGATGCGGTCGGCGTCGAGGAGGGGATTGGCGAGCAGGGCGCGACGGAAACCCTGGACGAGGGCGACGGCCTCGGCCCGGCCGGCGGTACACGTGGGGGCGAGATGCGCGAGCGCCCAGTCGCGCTTCGCGGCAAGCGCCTCCACGGCGGCGCGGTGCGTCGCCGCGTCGTACACGGGATTGCGCGCGAGGTCGGCGACGGCGAGCCGGGCGGCGGCGGGGTCGAAGCGCCGCACCTCTTCGCGGAGGCGGCGCAGGTCCTCCGGCGTCTCCGCCGCCGCGCGGAAGGCCAGAAGGGCAAGGACGAGCACGGGAAGAATCTTCATGGCACGCAGTATAGCATAATGATACGGGGAAATCGCGCTTGAGGGCAAGAAACGCAAGGGTGGATTGACGGCATGGGGGTGAAAGCGTATACTTTGGTTTTGTTTTGCGAAGAGGGAAACGGAAGCCCGTGAAAATCGGGCGCTGTCGCGCAGCCGTGAAGGAATACGACAGACCGCAAGCCAGTGGGCCGGGTGGCCCGCGAAGGGCGGTCTGAAGGTCAAGTCCGCAGCCGGAAGACGCTCCTCTTCGCAGTCACCAACCCTTCGCGCAAGAGGGAAAGGACAAAAGGCATGAACAAGTATGGACGGGCGGCGGCCCTGCTGGCCGCCGCGACGGTTTGGGCCGCCTCCGTGGCGGCGGCAGGCGAATCCTCCAAGTTGGTCTCGACCTTCGACGACATCCACTACTGGATCGGCGAGGGGACGAACCGCTGCGGCGTGGTGGTTGACTGGGTCGGCTACGAGACGGCAAAGGTCTGGGGATATCGCTGGAACGGCACCTGCACGAACCTTCTGGAAGTGGTGCGGCGCATCGCCCACGAAGACCCCCGCCTCAAGTTGGGGGTTCAGCGCATGGGAACGCTTTGGGATCTCTACTTCTTCGGTTACGACGTGAACGACTGCCATCCCGCCTGGGATCTCGTGAACGGGATGGCTTCGGACGTCGAGGCCCTGGCCCATCGAGAGGATTCGGAGTCCTATTCCGCTTGGTGGGTCCTCTACGGGCCGATGAACGGCGCGACGTTCCCGACGTCGGAGCAGACCTCAAGCGGTTCGTCCGCCGACCAGATCGTTCCCCTGAACGACGATTGGTTCGTTTTTTCCTATGGAAATCCATATGGAGTCAACTGGGTGGAGGTGCCAGCTGTCCTGCGCCAACCAGAGTTTGCCGAGTCGCCTTATGGATATAAGGTCGTTGCTTCCTTCACGGAGGCGACAGACCCGAAATTCAACCGACGCGAAAATGTTTTAGGGCATCCCACGATGTACATGGAGGGAGAATGGGGTGGCCCGATCAACCCCTACAACCCTGCCTGGATGGAAAACGAACTCTTTTCCCTCATAAGCTACGGCGAAAATGAGGTTGAGCCCGGCGAGCCGGACGGTCCCGGCTACGTGACGATAGAATTCGACCACGACGTCATCGACGATCCTGCGAACCCGTATGGAATCGATTTCATTGTGTTTGGGAATTCAATTGGAGTTGGAACCTCCAACGATTATTATTCGCAAACCAACGATCCTGCCAAAGTTAAGTTCTCCGGCAAGGGGGCCGAAGAAGAAGCATTGGTCGAAGTTTCGCAGGATGGGAAGACGTGGGTTGCATTCACGAACGGTCCCTTTGCAGACGGTGCGATGCCAACGCTCGGCTACCAGTATGACCCCGTGAATCCGGATCCAAACTTGTTTTCCGGGAACCTCTACTGGGGGCGGGCGGCGTTGGCGACACGTCCCGTTGATCCGAAAGTCGGTTTTGCCGATTTCGAGGGGTTGACGCTTGCGGAAGTCTGCCAACGCTACAATGGATCCGCAGGCGGCACGGGATACGACATCTCTACGCTCGACCTTCCCGTGAATGCGGCGGGACGCAAGTGGTTTCGCTACGTGCGCATCAGTGGGCGTTGGGGGAAGAAATACGATAAGGAAACCGGAGAATTCAATGGCGATTTTGGCTATTCGGAACCCGAAGTGGACGCGGTGGCGGATGTCGCGCCCGTTTCGGACTATGAACGGTGGGTCGAGGCGAACTATCGGGACTGGAATACCGCCTGGCAGTCTTCCGTGACGGGGCCCGAGGCGATTGCGGCGAACGGGAAGGCGAATGCGGTCAACTACATCCTGGGGTTCGAGGCGACCGAGGACGCGGCGGATCTCGATTTCCGCATCACCTCCTTCGTGCCGGGCACGACCACGCACACGCTGACCCTGTCCTCCCGTCGTCCGCTTGCGGCCGGGTGCGGACTTGTCGTGAAACGGGCCGAGCGGGTTGACGCGCCGAAGAGAGCCTGGGCGGCGGAAATGCCCGCCTTCACGTCTTCGGAGCAAAACGCCGATGGCACGTGGACGACGACCTTGTCGGTCTCCGCCAGCGGGGGGAAGTTCTTCAAGCTTGCGCTTGACGTTGAATAGCCTCCTGCCCGAGCGGCGCACGATGGATCGACGCGGATTCACCCTCTTCGAGCTGGTGCTCGTGATCGGACTGGCGGCGCTGGTGGGCGCGGCCCTCCTCCCCGCGATTTCACAGGCGCGGGAGGCGGGGCTTGACACCGCCTGCCGGTCGAACCTCCGCCAGCTCGCCATCCTCTGCCAAAACTACGCAATGACCGAGGGCTTCTTCCCGTGGGGGATGATCAGCCCCGCGCAGCATGAAGCCAACTACCTGGACAGCGCGTGGCACCGCCTGAAGTACGCGCGGGAGGATCCCGCGCGGCACGGCGTCGCCCGCTGGAGCGAATACAAGACGTTCTGCTGGGACTTCCGCAGGACGGCGGCGGACGGCGCGGGATGGCGCTGCGGCGAGATGTTCGGGGACATCCGCGCGGAATCCGTCCTCGGGTGTCCGAAGTGCCGCGCGGGCACTTCCGACAACTGGGACGGCAACCGCTTCACGGGCTACAACTACAACGTCTGCTTTCTCGGCTACGTCGAGAACGACCGCGCGCGGCGGCGCTACCCGACGGCCTTCTCCGCCGTCACGCATCCTTCGCGCGTCGTCGTCTTCGGCGACGGGGGCTACGTGGGCGGCCCGAACAAGTTCATGCGCGCGCCCTTCCAGGACAAGACGTACGACAATTCGCCCGCCTCCCTGCGAAAGGCCGGGACCCAGGCGTTCCGGCACGGGTCGGGCACGGCGCGCCACTGCAACATGGCCTTCCTCGACGGACACGTGGAGGCGTTCCACCAGCCCTACCGCGCCGGCGGCGCAAAGGGCTGGGTGGACGAGAAGACGCACTCCGCCTTCATCAGTTCCGGGAACGGCATCTACGGCCCGCGCGGCTTTGGCGCCGTGGACGACGACGAGCCGCGCATGTGAGGGAGGGACGCCGCCGGCCTCCGGGGCGCCTACATGCCGCCGCGCCCGCGCAGGGAGCCGTGGCGGAGGAAGCCGTCGTACTTGCGCACGAGGAGGTGGGACTCCATGACGCGCAGCGTGTCGAGGGCGACGCCCACGATGATCAGCAGCGACGTGCCGCCGAAGAACGCCGCGACGGAGCCCGGCACGCCCATCATGCCGCTCAGCAGCTGCGGGACGATCGCGACGAGGAGGAGGCCCACGCCGCCGATGAGCGTGATGCGCGTCATCACGGCGTCGAGGTACTCGGCCGTCGCGAGGCCCGGACGGATGCCGGGGATGTACGAGCCGTCCTTCTTGAGGTTCTCGGAGATCTCGATCGCGTTGAACTGCGTCGCAACCCAGAAGAACGCGAAGAAGAGGATGACCGCCGCGTAGAGGACGATGTGCGTGGGGCTGCCGAGGTCGCCGAGCTGCATGCCGAAGTAGCGCAGCCCGCCGAGGAACCCGGTCTTGTCCGGCGGGATCTTCGTGAGCAGGACGGCCGGCAGCTGCAGGAGCGGCTGGGCGAAGATGATCGGCATGACGCCCGTGTAGTTCACCCGCAGCGGCATGTACGTCTGCTGCATCCCGTAGGTGTTGCCGCCGCCGAGCGTGCGGCGCGTCGCGTGGATGGCGACCTTGCGCACGCCCTGCGTGAGCAGCACGGTTCCCATGACGACCGTAAAGCCGAAGAGGAGCAGGAGCGCGAGCTCGGTGATGCTGCCGTAGGCCTGCTCGTCGCCCTGGCCGAAGTAGCGGCGCCAGGCGTCCTTGATCGCGTCGGGGAGGCGGGAGGTGATGTTGATCATGATGATCAGCGAGCCGCCGTTGCCGATGCCGAACGTCGTGATCTGGTCCGCGATCCACATGATGAAGAGCGTCGCGGAGGTCATGCCGATCACCGTCATGAGCTGGAAGCCGAGGCCCGGGTTCACGACGACCTTCTTCAGCGCCTCGACGACGCCCGCGTCCTGGATGCCCAGGAGACCGGCGAGCTGCACCGGGTTCATGAGCGAGACGGAGACGAGCCAGGCCTGCAGCACGCAGATGACGATCGCGAGGTAGCGCGTGATCTGCGAGAGCTGCTGCCGGCCGGACTCGCCCTCCTTCTTCAGCTTCTCAAGGGAGGGGATCACCGACGAAAGAAGCTGGATGACGATCTGCGCCGAGATGTACGGCCAGATGGAGAGCGAGCCGATCGCGCACACGGCGAACGAGCCGCCCGTGAAGGCGTCGAACATGCCGAAGATGCCGCCGGCCTGGTTGCTCGCGCGCGCCGTGTCGATCGCCGTCTGCAGGGCCATCCAGTCGACGCCGGGCGTCGGGATCAGGGAGATGAGGCGGCAGACGGCCACGAGGCCGAGCGTGACGAGGATCTTCGTGCGCAGCTCGGGGATCTTGAAGGCGTTGGAAAAGCCCTTGAACATTGACATTGCGTAGTTCTCCGAAGAGGATGGCGGTAAAAAAGGCGAGGGGACTCCGGGGCGGACGCCCCCAAGAGTCCCTTCATCCGGACGCGGACGCGCGCCGCGCGCCCGGACGGCTGGGCCTTAGGCGACGGAGCCGCCGGCGGCCTCGATCTTCGCCTTCGCGGAGGCGGAGCACGGAACCTTGACCGTGAGCTTCTTGGTCAGCTCGCCCGTGCCGAGGATCTTCACGCGCGGGCGCTTGTTGTCCGTGAGGCCCTTGGCCGCGAGCGCCGCGACGGTGATCTCGTCGCCCGCCTCGAAGCGCTTCTCCAGCGTCGAGACGTTGACGCCGAAGGCGGCGGCGCGGAACTCGAAGTTGTTGAAGCCGCGCTTGGGCAGACGGCGCACGAGCGGCATCTGGCCGCCCTCGAAGCCGAGCTTCTGCTTGTGGCCCTTGCGGGCGTTCTGGCCCTTGTGGCCCCGCGTGCTGGTCTTGCCCATGCCCGAACCGCAGCCGCGGCCGACGCGCTTGGCGCGCCTGCGGGCGCCGGGGGTGTTTGTCAGAGAGGAAAGATCCATAGCTAAAATTCCTTATCCTAATTGAAGGTGTGCGGAGGAACTGAGGTTCCCCCGTCCTTTCCGACCTACGCGCGGATGGCCGCGATCTCCTCGGCGGAGCGGAGCTTCGAGAGCGCGTCAAGCGTGGCCTTGACCACGTTCAGGCGGTTCTTGGAGCCGAGCGACTTGCCGACGGCGTCGCGGATGCCGGCCGCCTCGAGGACGGGGCGCATGCCGCCGCCGACGATGAGACCCGTGCCGGCAGGGGCCGGCTTCAGCAGCACGCGGCCGCCGTCGCAGTCTCCCGCCACGTCGTGGGGGACGGTGATGCCCGCGACCTTGTCGCCGATCATCTCCTTTCGGAGCGTGACGGCGCGCAGGGCCTTGCGGGCCGCGTCGCCGCCCTTGCGGATGGCGTCGGAGACCTCGTTGGCCTTGCCGAAGCCCACCCCGACCTTGCCCGCGTGGTCGCCGACCACGATGACGGCGGAGAAGGACATGCGCCGGCCGCCCTTGACGGTCTTCGCGCAGCGGTTCACGAACACGACGCGCTCGTCGAGGTCGTCGTTCGCGCCGGACTCGTTGCGGCGCTTGTCACGGTTCATCGCCATTATTCAGCCTCCTTGGCGGGTTTGTCGCTGATCGAAAGGCCGTTCGCGACGGCGGCGTCCACGATGGCCTTGACGCGGCCCGTGAACTTGAAGCCGCCGCGGTCGACGACGACCCGGACGATGCCCTTCGCCTTGGCGGCCTCGGCGGCCGCGGCGCCAAGGCGCGTCGCAACCTCGACGTTGCACTTCGTCTCCTTGATGGACGTGGCGGCGGCGAGGGTGTTGCCGACCGCGTCGTCGATGAACTGCACGTACATGTGCTTGTTCGTCACGCAGATCGACATGCGCGGCTTCTCCGCGCTGCCGATCACGCGCCGACGGATGCGAAGATGGCGCTTCGCGCGCTGGTCCTTACGGTTGAAACTCATTGTGCTTTCTCCGAATCAGGCAGCCTTCAGGCTAGGCCACCTTCTTGCCCTGTTTGCGGCGAATGTGCTCGCCTTCGTACTTGATGCCCTTGCCCTTGTAGGGCTCGGCCGGATAGAAGCTGCGGATGCGCGCGGCGGCCTCGCCCACCTTGTCCTTGTCGATGCCCGAAACCGTGACGAGGAGGCCGTCGTTCTCGACGGTGACCTTGATTCCGGCGGGAATCGCGTAGATCTTGGGGGAGGCGAAGCCGAGCGAGAGGGAGAGCGCGTCGCCCTGGAGCGCGGCCTTGAAGCCGGTGCCCTCGATCGTGAGCTTCTTCATGTAGCCCTCCGAAACGCCCTTCACGTTGTTGTTGATAAGGGCGCGGGCGAGGCCGTGGAAGTTGCCGAGCTGACGGTCGTCCGCGCAGGCGACGAGGACCTTGCCGTCCTTGACCTCCGCGGTGATGCCCGCGTGCATGACGTAGGAAAGCTCGCCGAGCTTGCCCTTGACGGTGACCTTCTGGCCGTCCACCGTCGCGGTGACGCCGGCCGGGAGGGTCACGGGTTCTTTACCGATACGAGACATGGTCCTTGCTCCTTACCAAACGGTGCAGATGAGTTCGCCGCCGAGGCGCTGCTTCTTCGCGTCCACGCCGCTCATCACGCCCTTCGACGTGGAGAGCACCGCAAGGCCCATGCCGTCGAGGACGGCGGGGATCTCGGCGCAGGAGACGAACTTGCGCAGGCCGGGGCGGGACTGGCGCTGGAGGCCGCGGATGGCGGGCTCGGCGCGGTCCGAGTACTTCAGCGTGAGGACGAGCTTCCTCGGGAAGTCCGCAGTCATGTAGGCGTCCTGGATGTAGCCGGCCGCCTTGATGACCTTCGCGATCTCGGCCTTGAGGTTCGACGCGGGCACGGCGACCTGCACGAGGCGGGCCTTGAGGCCGTTGCGGATCGACACCAGCATGTCGGAAATGGGATCGATGATCATTGCTTCAGTTCCTTTCCGTTACCAGGATGCCTTGGTGACGCCCGGGACGAGGCCGTTGACGGCGAGCTCGCGGAAGCACAGGCGGCAGACGCCGAACTTGCGCATGTAGGCGTGGCGGCGGCCGCAGAGCTTGCAGCGGTTGTAGGCGCGCACGCCGAACTTCGGCTTGCGGTTCGCCTTTTCCATCAGACATTTCTTGGCCATTGCTTAGTTCCTCCCCGCAAACGGCATGCCGAGAGCCGCGAGGAGCTCCTTGGCCGCCTTGTTGTCCTGGGCCGTCGTGACGAACGTCACGTCCATACCTGAGTTGGGCCCCGCGACCTCCAAGATTTCCGGGAAGATCGAGTGGTCCTTGAGGCCGAGCGTGTAGTTGCCGCGCCCGTCGAAGCCGCGGTTCGGGACGCCCCGGAAGTCGCGGATGCGCGGAAGCGCCGCGTTGATGAGGCGCTCGCAGAACTCCCACATGCGCTCGCCGCGCAGGGTGACCTTCGCGCCGATGACCATGCCCTCGCGCAGCTTGAAGTTCGAGATGGACTTCTTCGCGCGGCAGAGCATGGCCTTCTGGCCGGTGATGACCGCCAGATCGTCCACGAGGGCCTTCTGCTCGTCCTTGGAGACGATGCCGAAGCCCATGTTGACGACGATCTTCTCGAGGCGGGGGACGAGCATCTTGTTCGTCGTCCCGAGCTTCTTCTCGAGTTCGGCGACGATGCGCGAGTTGTATTCTTCTTTCAGATTCGCCATGATCAGGCTCCCTTGGTCCACTTGAACGCGACAATCTTGCCGGAGCCCTTGAGCTTGAGCGCCTTCTTGCCGTCCTGTTCGGCGACGGCGACGCGGCTGCCCTTCTTGGTCTCGGCGTCGTACGGCATCAGCTTGCACAGGCGGATCGGGAACTCCATCTCCACCAGGCCGCCCTGCGTGCGCTCCGTGCGGCGGACGGCCTTCTTGTGCCGGTTAAGACCCTCGACGATCGCGGTGCCGTCCTTGCGGTTGACGCTCCTGACGGTGCCCGTGCGGCCCGCGTCGTTGCCGTTGATCACGATGACCGTGATGCCCTTGCGAATACGTGCGATACTCATGATGCGCTCCTCTTAGACCACTTCCGGGGCCATGGACAGGATTTTCATGTAGTTCTTCTCGCGCAGCTCGCGCGGCACCGGCCCGAACACGCGGGACCCGATGGGGTTGAGCTTGGCATCGACGAGTACGCACGCGTTCTGGTCGAAGTGGACGCGCTGGCCGTCCTCGCGGGCAATCTGCGCGCCCGTGCGGATGATCACCGCCGTCGCGACCTGGCCCTTGCGGATCGTGCCCGTGGGGGACGCCTCCTTGATGGCGACACGGATGATGTCGCCGAGGTGCGCGTACTCCTTGCGCTGCTTGAGAATGCGGAAGCACATCGCGCGCTTGGCGCCCGTGTTGTCCGCGACGACGAGGTTGGAGAGTTCCTGCAACATGGCCTACTTCTCCTCTTCCTTGACGATGCGCCAGCGCTTCGTGGCGCTGAGCGGGCGCGTCTCCATGATCACGACCTCGTCGCCCACCTTCGCGGTGTCGGCCTCGTCGTGGACGTGGTACTTCTTGCGGCGGATCACGATCTTCCCGTAGAGGGGGTGCCGCTCGCGGTAGGACACCTCGACGACGACGCTCTTGATGCCCATCTTCGAGACGACCCGGCCCTTGCGGAGCTTGCGCGCGCCGCGTGTGACTTCGTTCGCCATGGTTACCTGGCCTCCTTCTTCGCCATGTTCTGGACGGTCAGCATGCGCGCGATCTCGCGGCGCATGAGGCGCATCCGCCCCGGCTTTTCAACATCGACCTTCGACGCATGCTTCAGCTTCAGGTCGGCGAGCGCCTTGCGGGCTTCGCGGATCTTCGCGGCGAGCTCATCTGCGCCGAGCTCCTTCAATTCGTTCGTCTTCATCAGATTCTCACTCCGGCACGGGTGACGAGTTTCGTGTGGATGCCGATCTTCGTCGCGGCGAGGCGCAGGCATTCGCGGGCGACCTCCTCCGAGACGCCGCCGACCTCAAAGAGGACCTTGCCGGGGAGGACGACGGCGACCCAGAACTCGGGGTTGCCCTTGCCGCCGCCCATGCGCACTTCGATCGGCTTGCGGGTGATCGGCTTGTCGGGGAACACGCGGATCCAGAGCTTGCCCTTGCGCTTCATCTCGCGGTTGATCGCGACGCGGCAGGCTTCGATCTGGGTGGCGGTGAGGAAGCCGCGCGTGAGCGCCTTCAGGCCGAACTCGCCATACGCGAGTTCCGTTCCGGACGTGGCGTAGCCGCCGCGGTTGCCCTTCGACTGCTTGCGGTACTTGACTCTCTTGGGCATCAGGGGCATGGTCTACCTCCCTTCCTTGCGATCTCCGCGCTCGCGGCGCTCGCCGCGGTCGCGGCGGAGGCTCTGGCGGGGCTGGAAATCCTCTTTCTTGCAGATCCACACCTTGATGCCGATCTTGCCGGCCGTGGTGTTGGCTTCGGCGAAGCCGTAGTCGATGTTCGCGCGCAGCGTATGGAGCGGCACCTTGCCCTCGCGGCCCCACTCGACGCGCGCGATCTCCGCGCCGTTGATGCGGCCCGCGGCATGCACCTTGATGCCGTCCACGCCCATGTCCATCGCGACCTTCTGCGCGCGCTTCAGGGCGCGCTTGAGGGCGATGCGCTTTTCGAGCTGCTGGGCGATCGACTCGGCGACGAGCTGGGCGTCGCAGTCCGGCACGCGCACCTCCTTGATCTCGAGGTAGACCTCCTTCTTGGTCATCTTCGCGAGGTCCTGGCGCACCTTGTCGACGTCCTGGCCCTTGCGGCCGATGATCACGCCCGGGCGGGCGCTGAACAGCGAGACGCGCACGCGGTTGGCGTAGCGCTCGATGATGACCTTGGAGAGGCCCGCGTCGACGAAGCGCTTCTTCACGTACTCGCGGATCTTCTGGTCCTCGACGAGGAACTCCGCGAACGCCTTCTTGGGGGCGAACCAGCGGCTGCGCCACGCACGGTTGACCGGCAGGCGAAAGCCGGTGGGGTTGACTTTCTGACCCATTATTTGCTCTCCTTGCCGTCCGTCAGGACGACCTTGCAGTGGCAGAGACGGCGGGCGATCGGGTGCGCCGAGCCGCGGGCGGTCGGCCAGAACCGGCGGACGCGCACGGACTCGTCGAACACGCACAGCTTGACCGTCAGCGTCGCGGCGTCGAGGCCGTTGTTGTTCGTCGCATTCGCGACCGCGCTGAGAATCGTCTTCTTGAGGATCTGCGCCGCCTTCTTGGGCGAGAACTCAACGACCTGGAGGGCCGCCGAAACCGGGAGGCCCTGGCATTCACGCGCGAGCGGACGGCCCTTCGCCGCCGACATGCGCGCGTTGCGGGTGAGTGCAATCACGTCCATCGTCCTACCTCTTCTCTTCCTTCTTCACGAGCGCGCCGTGCGACTTGAACGTGCGCGTGGGCGCGAACTCGCCGAGACGATGGCCGACCATGTTCTCGGTGATGTACACCTGCAGGTGCTGCCTGCCGTTGTGGATCGCGAACGTGAGGCCGACGAAGTCCGGGAGGACCATCGAGCGACGGCTCCACGTCTTGATCGGCTGCTTCTTGCCCGCGGCCTTCATCTTCTCGACCTTGCGGAGGAGGGAATCCTCCACGTACGGCCCCTTCTTGAGAGAACGCGCCATGTTTTACTTCCTCCGCTTGACGATGAACTTGTTGGACGCCTTGTTCGGCTTGCGGGTCTTGCCGCCCTTCGCGAGCTGGCCCCACGGCGAGCACGGGTTCGTGCCGCCGGACGTGCGGCCTTCGCCGCCGCCCATCGGGTGGTCGACCGGGTTCATCGCGACGCCGCGCACCGTCGGGCGGATGCCCAGCAGGCGCTTGCGCCCGGCCTTGCCCAGCTTGATCGAGCCCCAGTCCTTGTTTCCGACCGCGCCGACCGTCGCCCGGCAGCGCCCGTCGAAGATGCGGACTTCGCCCGACGCGAGCTTCAGCGTGACCGTGCCGCCCGAACGCGCCATCACCTGGGCCGCGTTGCCGGCCGAACGGGCGACCTTCGCGCCCTGGCCCGGAACGAGCTCCACGCCGTGGACAGCCAGGCCGAGCGGGATCTGGCCGAGGGGCAGGCAGTTGCCGACCGTCGCCTCGGCCTTCTCGCCGGACATGACCTTCATGCCGACCTTGAGGCCCTCGGGGGCGAGGATGTACGTCTTCACGCCGTCGGCGTAGACGAGCAGCGCGAGGTTCGCGCTGCGGTTCGGGTCGTACGCAATCGCCGAAACCGTCGCCTCCACGCCGTCCTTGGCGCGGCGGAAGTCGATGATGCGGTAGCGGCGCTTGACGCCGCCGCCGCGGTGGCGGACCGTGATCTTGCCCGCGTTGTTGCGACCGGCGGACTTGCGCACCGCGCGCGTCAGCGACTTGACGGGCTTCTTCTCGGTGATCTCCTCGAACGTGGAGGCCACGCGGAAGCGCATGCCCTGCGAACGAGGCTTGAATGTCTTGAGTGCCATTTCGCTCAGCTCCCTTACAGCATTTCGATGCGCTCGCCGGGCTTGACCTCGACGATCGCGCGCTTCCAGGTGGGTTCCGTCTTCTGGCGGCGCGTGCCGCGGATCGTGCGCAGGCCGCCCTTCATGTTGGCCGTGCGCACCGCGAGGACGTGGACGCCGAAGCAGGCCTCGACGGCCTGGCGGATCTCGGGCTTCGACGCGGCCCGGTCGACCTCAAGGAAGTACTGGTTGAGCGCCGCAAGGCGCGAACCCTTCTCGGTGAGGAGGACGCGCTTGATGATGTCACGGGCCATTACTTGGTCTCCTTGTTTCCGGCCACGCGGGCCATGAGGGCGTCGAAGCCGGCCTTGTCGCACACGATGTTCTTGAAGAGGAGCACCGCGTACGGGTTGATCTCGGCCGCCGTCGCGGAATCGACGCGCGGCAGGTTGCGCACCATCAGGTCGAGCATCTCGTTGATCTCGGCCGTGAGGATGAGCGCGCTGCGGTCGATGCCGAGCGTCTTGAGGAACGCCGCCATCGCCTTCGTCTTCGCCGCCTCGAACTTGAACTCGGAGACGACGAGGACCTCGCCGGCCGCGATCTTCTCGGAGACGGCGCGCGCGAACGCGAGCTTCATCACCTTCTTGTTGATCTTCTGGGAGTAGTCGCGCGGCTTGGGGCCGTGCGCCACGCCGCCGCCGCGCCACACCGGGCTCTGGCGGAAGCCCGCGCGGGCGTTGCCCGTGCCCTTCTGCTTCCAGGGCTTCTTGTTCGAGCCGGCGACTTCGCCCTTGCCCTTCGTGCACGCCGTGCCGGCGCGCATCGCGTTGCGGATCGCGGTGACCGCGTCCTTGAGCGCCTGGGCGCCCTTGTCCAGCACGAGCTGGCCGTCCTCGACCGAAAGGTCGGCGGCGGCGGCGCCGGCGGAGGTGTACTGCTTGATCGTAGCCATGATTACTTAGCCCCCTTCTTCGCCTTGAACGCGAGAGCCGCGTTGAGGAGGGACTTGCGGATGTAGAGCGTGCCGTTGCGCGCGCCGGGAACCGAGCCCTTGACGAGGAGCGCGTTGTCCTCGGGGCGGATCTGCACCACTTCGAGGTTCGTCGTCGTGCGCGTGACGTCTCCCATGTGGCCCGGCATCTTCTTGCCCTTCTCGATCCAGCCGGGGAGGTCGCGCGCGGCGAGGCCGCCCGTGCGGCGCTTGGAGTGGCCGCCGTGCGTCATGTTGCCGCCCGCGAACTTATAGCGCTTCAGGACGCCGGCGAATCCCTTGCCCTTCGTCGTGCCCGTCACGTCCACGTACTTGACGCCCTCGAAGTTCGCGACGGTCAGGACGTCGCCCGTCTTGACCGTCTCGCCCTCGTCGAGCGCGAACTCCTTGAGGAAGCGCACCTTCGTGTCCACGAGGCCGCCCGTCTTCTCCTGGTGGCCGGCGACGGCCTTCGTGAGGCGCTGCTTCTTCTGCGTGCCGAAGCCGAGCTGGGCGGCCACGTAGCCGTCCTTCTCCAGCGTCTTGAGCTGCACAACCGGGCAGGGGCCGACTTCGAGCACCGTCACGCAGAGGCGCTTGCCGTCGACGAACACCTGGGTCATGCCGACCTTCTTGCCAATCAGACCTTCCATCACAACCTCCTTAGACCTTGATCGTGATGTCCACGCCCGCGGGCAGGTTCAGCTTCTTCAGCTCGTCGATCGTCTTCGCCGTCGGGTTGACGATGTCGAGCAGGCGCTTGTGCGTGCGCATTTCGAACTGGTCCATGGACTTCTTGTCCACGTTCGGCGAGCGGTTCACCGTGAACCGCTCGACGCGCGTCGGCAGCGGGATCGGGCCCACCACCTGCGCACCCGTCCCGCGGGCCGTGTCGATGATCCCACCGACGGCCTGGTCCAGCACACGGTGGTCGTATGCCTGGAGGCGGATGCGTACTCTCTGCTGTTGCATCTCTCGTTCTTTCCTTGTTTTGTTCTTCGTTTCCTGCCCTTCCACGACTTCGACATCGACGGGCGGGATGAATCCCGTTGCCGTCGCGGCCTCGCAAGCCGGCTCGAAGTTGGGTGTCCGGTCAGTCCACCCGCCGAAAGCCGCGCCGCCGACACGAAAAGCGCCCGTGGCGCCTGTCCGGCGCGCACGGGCGTCTCTGCCCATCTGCCGGACGCGTCAGGCGGGCGATGCCCCTTCCTGACCGTATCGCGAACGTGAACCCTTCTTTGGGTGAGCGTTTATTTTAGCAAAAGGTGGGCGGAAGGACAAGGGGGTAAATTTAAAAAACGGCAGTTCGACATTTCAGCGCACGATGATCAGCAGCGGGTCGCGCGTCAGGCGCAGCGCGATTTCGCTGACATCGACGTCGAACGGTTCGGTGCCCCAGTTGCCGCAGGTCATGAACCCCACCGCCACGGCGCGCGGGAACGCGGCATCCGTCCAGGTCGCGAACGGCATCCAGTCCTCCGCCGTCTTCTTGCGGTAGAAGGCGGTGAACGACGCGCCGTCGCGCACAAGCCGCAGGCAGAAGGGTACGATGGGATTCCAGAAACCATCCACCACGGTGTCCTCCGCGACCACGCGCCGTTCGGTCTCGCCCGGCCGCATGCCCCAGACGCCATAGCGAAGAACGCCGCTTGCATCGCGGCTCAGGCGCACCCAATACATGTTCCCCTCCGCGTCGCGCATCAGGATGCCCTCGGTAGACGCATATCCCGTTCTGAAATTCGCCGAGATGTCGAAGGGCCCGCGCCACTCCTGGCACATGAACAGGTAGTCCACGCCCGTCCGCGCGCCGCTATACGCCCGCTTCCCGCTCGCGAACCGGTAGACGCCCGGCGCAAGCCGCTCGACGGCGTTCAGGATATCCTGCCCGAACGCATAGACCTTCCACCCGTCCAGCTCGGGCTGTGGCGTCTCGGCGGCGGGCACCAGCTGGCTCGCGGGGATCGGCTCGCGCGCCATCGGGCCGGTCCAGTGCAGTTTACACGTCCGCATGCCGACGGTCTTCGTGCAGCGGTATTCCACGTGAAGCGTGTGGGTGCCCGCCTTGAGCGTGATGTTCCCGGAGGGGTTCGCCGTGGCGGCGTTCGCCGCCGTCACGCCGCCCACGCGCACGAGCGCACCGTCGTCCGACTCGACGTCGAACGTGTACGTGCCGTCCGCCGGACAGATCAGCGTACCGTCCCACACGTAGCGCGCGCCGGACGCCACGCCCGGCACGAGATCCTCGTCGGCGGGCCGGGCGACATCGACGACACCCACCCCCAGCGGGACGACGTTCCGCGTCTGGTCGAGCCCGTTGGCCTCCCGCGCATAGGGCCACCACACCGCCCCCTGCAGGCCGGTTCCGGCGCCGGGGCGGTAGTAGAAGACGGACAGGACCGCGCTCATAGCCGTCTCCCCTTCGTTATTTCGCGCCACCACGCGGTACTCGTAGGCCGCCGTCTCCACCGCCTCGTCCTGCTCGTCCGCATACGTCGGTTCCGCGATGCCGGCCGCGAGGGTCTGCCACGCCGCCGCGCCGCGCAGCCGGCGCTGGACGTCATAGCCCGTGGCGCGGGCCGACGCCGCCCACGAAAGCACAAGCCGCCGTCCGTCGCGTGCGAACCCGAGCCGCGCGGGTGGCTGCAGCACGGGGATCTGGTCCAGGTCGGCCTGCGTCCAGCCGAAGAACGCGAGCTCCGCCACGTTGCAGCAGAAGCCCAACGAGGACGCGAACAGGAACCAGCAGCGCGCCCCCGCCTCCGGGCACGCCGTGGTGGGCTGATAATAGAACGTTGTGTCCTGGGAGGCGCGCGTGATGCGGTCCGAACACGCCACCTTGTCGCGCAGTTCCACGTCGTCGCCGGAGGCGCAGTAGAGCGTCGTGAGCGTGATGCGGTCGTAGCAGGCGTTGTCGTTCCGGCAGACGTAGCCGAACCCGCCGACCCACACGTTCGCGCCGAAGTCCAGCCCCACGGGGCCCTTCCCCCACGCCGTGTTTTGATACAGGTCGGGGAACGTCGCGGCGTTCCCGTCAAAGGCTTTCCCGAGATCCGCATGGGCGAGGCCGTTCGTAAACGGCATCACGGAAAGTCCGCCGTACAGATGGGCCTCCTCGTTCCAGGAACGGTCGAGGCGGCGCAGGCGCGTGTAGGGAAGCGGCGCGGAGTGGACAACCTCCCCGGCATAGTCGGGGTGCCGCGTCACGGCCGCCACGCGGTAGAAGAGCTGCTGGCCCACGGAGACGCCCTCGGCGTTCGTGACGCAGAGCGTGTCCGCCGCCGGATCCAGCCACGCCGTCACGGGCGTCCAGGGCCCCTCCGGGGCGTTCGCCCGCTCAAGGCGGCAGGTGCTGCAGGCAAAGCGGGCGTCGGGGAAGGACCAGGAAAGGACTGGGTAGAAGTTCGTGATGTCCGAGACCTCCACCTTCAGCGCGGGCTTCAGCGGCATCTCGGCGGAAATGAACTCCAGCTCGGCGGTCTGCTCGTATCCGCCCTTGCTCTTCCAGTGGCGGAAGGCCCGGGCGGAGACCGGCGGGTCGAACGCCACCTCGGTGACCTGCGACACGTCTGAGAAGTCACCGGGGACGGTGTAGATCGTCTGCGCGTCCGAAAAACTCGCATCGCCGGCGGACTGGAACAGGCTGTTGCGGTAGCGGTCGTAGAGCTTCATGTGGTCAAGGCGCGGCAGGAAGCGAAGCGCGCGGATGCGGACCGTCTCGTCGAAGAGGTAGCCCACCCATTTGTCATCTCCGTTGTCGCCCGTCGCATCGATCCACGAGGCGAAACGGCCGTCGAAGGCACTGTTCAGCGCCGCCGCGCCCACGCGGCCGATCTGCGTGCCGATGCAGGCGAGCGTGGCCTTGTGCGCGCCGCAGTCCGCCCAGGCCGAGGCCGCGTCGCCCACGACGGCCCGGATCCGGAAGGCGGCCGTGCCCACGTAGTTCGTCTGCCGATACCAGCAGGACAGCACGACGCTGTTCTTCTCGAACTTGTCCACCACGCCGGCGACGCGCGACCAGGCCTCTTCGCCCTCGGCCTGCATCTCAACCTCGTAATCCGTTCCCGCACGGTATTCCACGGCGATGTTCATCGCCCCGTTGATGTAGCCCGCGCTGGCCAGCACGGGCGTTGCCACCGGTTCCCCGGCTTCGTCCGCCCCCGCGCACAACGCTCCGCCAACCAGCAACGCCGCCGCAACGGCGATGCGGAATCCCCGTTCAACAAGTAACGTCCGAACCATGTCCGACCATCCTTTCACGTCACGTTTCCAAGCCGATACGACTACACAAAAGGTCTACATGATATACAACACATCCCATCCTGTCAATCGCGAATTTCTTAATTTCACTGAACTCATCAGCCATCAATGCATCTCCGCACTCTTTGACGGGCTGAGGCCTTCCGTCAAAGCGTAGCCATGCCATCTGACGGACTGGGACCTTCCGTCAGAGAGTGCCCGTGCTATCTGACGGATTGGGACCTTCCATCAAAGAATGCCCGTGCTACCTGACGGACGAGGGGCGGCTTTGCTTTTCATTTTCTCCTGCACGACACGATCCTTCCTCCTCTGCCCTTCCATTCCCACCCGTCTTAATCTTCTCCACCAGGCCCATGCACGTATCCCGTTCCGAACAAATCAAGCAATCCGTTCAAACAGCAAATCAAAGGAAAAATCCTTCAGAAAAATGAACTCTAGGCGGAATGCCGCAGACGCCGCCGCAGCCATCCGACCACGCGGAGGGACGTGCGCGGCCGCACGCCGCGGTCCGCCGGACGCCGCGCAAGGGCGATGCAGTCAGGGTCGATCCTCAACGCCAGCGCGGCCTCCAGGGAGATGACGGTCCTCCCCGCTTCCGCGAACACGGCGGCCGCGACGGCGAGCGGCGCGGCGTCCACGGGTTGGGCGCGGCGGGGGAAGTCAACGCCCGCGACCCTCCGCGTCCGCGCACGCGGCGTCCCGGAGGCGACAGGAAGGGCCGCGTCGGCCGGGACGGGGTCGGCCAGTCCACACGCCTGCCGAAAACGCCGCGCGATGGACTTGTAGCGCATAAGCGCCGCGTAATGCGCAAAGAGATCGGGTGCCTCGCGTTCGAGGAGGCGCTTGATGCCGCCCCGACGTCCGCGCCACCCCGTCGCAGCGTCACCCACGACGCGGTTGTCCACATAACATTCGAGGTCTTCCAACATGCCCCCAAGGCGCAGGGCCGCCTCGGGCGAAGTCCGCGCCGCGCGCCAGGCAGCCCTCAGGGCGGCCATGGTCGGCTTCGGATTCATCGTCCATCGCCGCGTGATGGCGCGGCGCGTACGCCCGAGCGCAAGTCGGCGGTCCCGCTCGCGCTCGTAGTAGGTCGTCCGGCGCAGGCGCCGGCGCGCCGCGTCGAACGCCCGGCACGCAAGCCAGCAGGCGAGGGCGGGCGCACCGATGAAGAAGCAGACGGCGAGCGCGTCCGAGCACCGTTCCAGAGGGCGGACGCCGCGCTCGTTCTGCCAGCTGCGGAACGTGCGCGGCATGGGGCCGATGGTATGCCCCTCCCGATAGGCGGCCCGCCAGAACGCGCGGCGGTAGGCCTCGGAGTCCAGACCGAGGACCTCCTCGCGGAACCAGTCGAGGAACGCCCGCGTGTCCACATGCGGACGTTCGGCGAGTACATGCCCTTCGCGGACCAGCCTTCTCCTGATGCGTGTGTCCATCGAATTTCTCCTCATCTTTATCTGCCGTGCCTTGGTCTGCCCCACCCACTCCTATCCCCCCCCCCCGCTGGACGAGCGGACCGAAGACCTGACTTGGGCGGAACGGAAGAAGTCTACCACATCCCTGCGCGGCGGGGCAAGGGAAACTGCTTGATTTGTTCGGAACGATAATGTGTGTGGGTGTGGGTGTGTGGGGGGGGGATGTATACGTGTGGATGAAAGGGAAGGAATCAAGCTAGAACAAAGAAATCAACCTAGAACAAAAAAACTTGGATTCCGCCCGAATCTTTCGAATTCCAACTGCGCGAATTCCAACTGCTTTTGGGGATCAAATCTTACCACCCCGCATGACGATCGCCGAGCGGAATGACATGAGGGACGAATTGAAACGATAAAACTAAACGCGGCGGTTGAACGGGCGGGGTATTGATTCCGCCCTTCTTTCATCGCCATCTGAGGGAGTTTCTCGATTCACCAATGTGGTGCGATTCGGCTAGGCCGTGCGCCGGGCGAGGCGCCGGGCGAGCTGCGCGAGGAACGCCGTGTCGCCCGGCAGGCCCTCCAGGGCGGCGACCGCCTGCGCGGTGAGGTCGCGCACGCGGCGCTCCGTCTCCGCGCGCGCCAACGGCGAATCGCCGTCGAGCAGGTCGTCCTCGTACTGGAACGCAAGTCCCAGGTCGCGCGCGAAACCGCGCAGACGCGCCACCAGCTCCGGCGTGGCACCGCCCGCGAGCGCGCCCATCGCCGCCGCCGCCATGAAGAGGTCGGCCGTCTTGTGTTCGTAGATGAAGGAGAGGGAGTGGGGATTGGGGGTTGGGGATTGGGCAATGTCCTCCACCTGCCCGGCGACGACGCCGACGCCGCGCAGGCCGAGCTCGGCGACGAGTGCGGGGACGTTACGCGGCGCGCGGGCCGCCGTCTGGAAGGCAAGCGCCTGCAGCGCGTCGCCCGCGAGGATGGCGTTCGCCTCGCCGAACTTCGCCCACACGCTCGCCCGGCCCCGGCGCGTCGCGTCGTTGTCCATCGCCGGCAGGTCGTCGTGGATGAGCGTGTAGGAGTGGAGCAGTTCGATCGCGCAGGCCGGGAAGAGGGCGTCTTCAAGACGCCCGCCCACCGCCTCGGCGGCGGCGAGGCAGACGAGCGGACGGATCCGCTTGCCGCCGCCCTCCACGGCCCAGCGCATCGCCTCGCCCAGCACCGCCGGGCGTTCCGACGCCTTCGGCAGCACGGCGTCCAGCGCAGCCTCGACGAGCGTCCGCCGCCGCGCCGTTTCGTTCTCTTCCATGTCAGTTCCCCCTTCTTCAGTTCCGCCCTCGTTCACCCGACCTCCGATCATTAAACACGGAGCGCACCTTCGCGCCGCCGCGCGCTGTGCCTACCGACCGGAGGCCACAAGGAACAGGATGCACGTTCGGCCGCCCTCCTTGCGGACGACGGCCGAAGCGGGACGGCCCGGGCCGTCCGAACGCCTACTTGAGGAGCGCCGCCACCGCCGCGCCGACCATCGGCGCGTGGTCCGGGCACACGGTGAGCGCGTAGGCGATGTTGCGCTTGGCGAGCATCGCGTCAAGCTCCTTCTTCACGATCTCCGGGAAGGAGACGACGCGCGTCTTGTAGTAGGTGGAGCCGTCGATGCAGACGCACACGGGCGCGTCCGGGTCCGTGCCGCCGCCCGTCTTCACGATGAAGGCGGCGAGGTGGACGGCGGTGAGGATCGCCGCGCGCTCGAAGACGGGCGTCGCGAGGCGGCGGGCCATCGCGCGGTCGGCCTCGTCCACGAACACCTTGTCGAGCGGGTTCGGCTTGCCGTTGTCGTACTTCGCGCAGAAGTTGTCGAGGTCGTAGCTCTCCAGCGCGCCAAGGCCGAGGACGGCGGCCTTCGCGTGGTCGCTGAAGAAGTCCGCGCGCGCGGCGGCCTTGAAGACCTCCAGGCCGATGCGGCCGAGGTAGGCGCCGGCGATCATCTTCTCGAAGCGCTGGCTGCCGCAGTCGGCGGTCTTCCGGTCCATCGCCTCGTCGAACGCGCTCTGCGCGATCTTGTTGAAGCCGCCCGACTCGGTGTTGACCGCCATCGCGCCCGGGGGCGGGTTCGTGAGCTTCTTGATCGCGTCGTTGCGTTCGATGTAGGCGACGTTCGTGCCCGTGCCGAGGATGAAGCCGATGTAGGCGCTGAACTTCTGCCCCGGCTTCTCGGCGGCCTTGCCCGCGAGGAGCGTCGCGACCGTGTCGTTCACGACCTGCACCTTGGAGGGCTTCGGGTCGAGGCGCTTGGCGAGCTCGGCGCCGACCCACTGGCCGACGATCTCGGGCGCCTGGATCTGCTTCGTCCACATGAGGAGCTTCGCGTCGCCGTCAGCCGACGCCTCGGCCGGGTAGGAGAAGCAGAAGCCGATGGCGGAATCCTTCGCGAAGGGGCGGCAGCGGTTCACGTGGCTCACAAGCACCGCGTAGAAGTCGTACGGCGAGACGTAGCTCTTCGCGCCCGGCATCTCGCCCTTCTCGACGTGCTCGATCCGGATCGCGCCCTCCGAGGGGATCGTCACCGTCGCGCCCCGGAAGTTCGTGCCGCCGGCGTCAAGCACCGTCACGGGCGTGTCCTTCTTGATCTCGCCGTAGGGGGACGTGTAGGTGGGGATCATCTTCAGCGACGAGGGCTCGCCGGCAAGGCCCGCCTCCATCTCCTTCTGGAAGGCGGCGATCAGCGCCGCGCGGTCGAGCGTGGCGGTCGCCAGGCCGTTCGATTCAAGAAACTCTTCAGGTGTCTGCATGACTCGGTCCTTTCTGATGATGCGTTCGTTAAGGATAGCACAGGGCACCCCGTGCGGACAAGCGGAATCCTCACGCGCGCGGCTTGTTCGCCGCGTCGAGGAAGACGACGCGGGGCTGGTGCCGGGCGGCCTCCTCGGGCGTGAACTGCCCGAAGGCCATCACGATGAGGCGGTCGCCGACCTTGCCCATGTGGGCGGCCGCGCCGTTGAGGCAGCAGACGCCCGAACCGCGCGGGCCGGGGATCGCGTAGGTCTCGAAGCGGTTGCCGTTCTCGACGTCCGCGCAGAGGATCTTCTCGTTGGCGAAGAGGCCGGCGGCCTCCATCAGGTCCACGTCGACGGTCAGGGAGCCGACGTAGTCGCGGCACGCCTCCGTCACGCGGATGCGGTGGAGCTTGGCGCGCAGGAGCGTGACGGTCATGCGAGGTGGTCCTCCACCATCTGGGCCGTCACGACGACCTTCTTCGCGCCCGTGCCGTCCGGCGCCTCGTACATGACGTCCGTCATGATCTTCTCCATCGCCGCGCGCAGGCCGCGCGCGCCCGTCTTGCGGGCGAGGGCGTTGCGGGCGAGGGCGCGCAGGGCGTCCGGCTCGAACGCGAGGTCCACGTTGTCCATCGCGAGGAGCTTGCGGTACTGCTTGACGAGGCAGTTCTTCGGCTCGGTGAGCACACGCACGAGGTCGTCCTCCGTGAGCTCGCCGAGCGAGGTGATGACCGGCAGGCGCCCCGTGAACTCGGGAATGAGGCCGAACTTCACGAGATCCTCGGGCTGCACGTCGAGCGGGCGGGCGGCGTCCTCCGCCGCCGGCGCGCCCTTCGCCGCCTCCTGGCGGAAGCCGACGACGGACTTCCCCTTGCGCTCGGCGATGATCCGGTCGAGGCCCACGAACGCGCCGCCCACGATGAAGAGGATGTTCGACGTGTCGATCTCGACGTACTCCTGGTCGGGGTGCTTGCGCCCGCCCTTGGGCGGGAAGCGGCAGGTCGTCCCTTCGAGGATCTTGAGGAGCGCCTGCTGCACGCCCTCGCCGGAGACGTCGCGCGTGATGGAGACGTTGTCCGTCTTCGAGGCGATCTTGTCGATCTCGTCGATGTAGATGATGCCGCGGCTGGCGAGCGCCACGTCGCCGTTCGCGTTCTGCCAGAGGTAGCGCACGACGTTCTCCACGTCCTCGCCCACGTAGCCGGCCTCGGTGAGCGTCGTCGCGTCGCCGATCGCGAAGGGCACCTTCAGGAGCTTCGCGAGCGTGCGGGCGAAGAGTGTCTTGCCGCAGCCCGTGGGGCCGATGAGGAGGATGTTCGACTTCTCGATCTCGACGTCCGCGAACGCCGCGCCCGCCTTCTCCTCGGCGGACTCAAGGCGCCGGTAGTGGTTGTGGACGGCGACGGAGAGGATCTTCTTCGTCTCGTCGTGCCCGATCACGTACTTGTCGAGGAACGCCTTGATCTCGCGCGGCGCGGGCACGGGCCCGAGCGGCGCGGGCTTCTTCGCCGCCCCCTTCTTCGCCTTCGCGGGCGCGGCGGCCGGCCCGAGGGCGGCCTCCTTGTGGAGCGCGTCGATGAAGGCGTTCACCGACGCGGCGCAGTCCTCGCAGATGCAGGCGTGCTCGGAGGGGACGACGAGGACGCCGTCGGCCGCGCTGCGCCCGCAGAAGGAGCAGACGGGCCCGATCGGCGCATGGGTTGACTTCCGTGCCATATGCGCCTACGCCTTCTTCGGGACGAGCACCTGGTCGATCAGGCCCCACGCGCGCGCCTCCTCGGCGCCCATGAAGTGGTCGCGGTCCGTATCGCGCACGACCTGCTCCAGCGGCCGCCCGGAGTGGGCGGCGAGGATCTCGTTGAGCTTCTCCTTGAGGCGCAGGATCTCCTGGCAGGTGATCTCGATGTCGCTCGCCTTGCCCTCGGCGCCGCCCCACGGCTGGTGGATCATGATGCGGGCGTTCGGCAGTGCGAAGCGGTGGCCCTTCTCGCCCGCCGTCAGCAGCACGGCGCCCATCGACGCGGCCTGGCCGATGCAGTACGTGTGGACAGGGCAGGAGATGAACTGCATCGTGTCGTAGATCGCGAGGCCCGCCGTGACGCTGCCGCCCGGCGAGTTGATGTACATGCTCACGGGCTTCTTCGCGTCCTGCGCCTGCAGGAAGAGGAGCTGGGCGACGATCAGGTTCGCCGAGTCGTCGTTCACCTCGCCGCCGAGGAGGACGATGCGGTCCTGCATGAGGCGGCTGTAGATGTCGTAGGAGCGTTCGCCGCGGCTCGTCTGCTCGACGACCATCGGCACGAGGTAGGAACTGCGCGCGGCCATCTTACTTCGCCTCGGCAAGGATGAGGTCCAGCGCCTTCTCGGCCTTGAGCTGCTCCTTGTAGAGCTCGACCTGGCCGTTCTCCCGCAGCTGCCCGAGGAGGTCGGCGGCGGTGGCCTTGCCGTTCGAGCCGGCGGCCATCTTCTCCAGACCGGCGTCCACGTCGGCGTCGGTCGCCTCGATGTTCTCCGCCTCGGCGACGCCGAGGAGGATGTAGGAGAGGCGCACCTGGCGAATCGCGTTCGTCTCGGCGTCGGCGAGGATCTTGTCGCGGTTCTGCTCGATGTAGTCAGCGGACATGCCGGAGTACTGGGCGCGCTGCGCGAGGTCCTGCAGGTAGCTCTGGATCTGGCGCTGCACGAGCGACGGCGGCACGTCGAAGTCGGCCTTCTTGAGCAGCAGCTCGATCGCCTGGCCCTTGCGGCTCTCAAGCTCGGCCGCGGCGGCGTCCGCCTCCATCTGCCTGCGGATCTGCGCGCGCAGGGCGTCGAGGGACTCGGCCTTGGCGTCGGCGGCGAACGTGGCGTCGTCCGGGAGCGTGCGGCGGCGGAAGCCCTTCACGGTGAGCGTGTAGACGCACTTCTTGCCCTTCAGGGCCTCCGGCGCGTTGTCCTTCGGGAACGTGACCTTCACGCCGTCCTTCGTCTCGCCCGTCTTCATGCCCTTGAGCGCGTCGAGGATCTCGGGCAGGAAGCGGCCCTCCTCCAGCTGCGTCCAGAAGCCCGTCGCGCCGCAGACCGCCTTCTGGTCCGGCGCGACCTCCGCGAGCGGCGTCTTCGCCTTGTCGTCGAGCGTGCCGGCGTAGTCGAACTGCACGAAGTCGCCCTCGGCGACCGCGTCGCCCTCCTGGGCGTCCTCGAACTTCGCGAACGCCTTGCGGAAGCTCTCCAAGCGCTCCGTCACCTGCTCGTCCGTCACCGTCGCGTCGCCGGCCTTGATCGCGAGCTTCTTATACTTGGGCAGGCCGAAGGTCGGCTTGACCTCGACGAGGGCCGTGCAGGAGAACCCGGTCTCCGGCGTGAAGAGGGCGTCCGTCACGTTCTGGAGCGTCACGGCGTCGAGGCCGGACTCCTTGAGCGCCTTCGGGTAGAACTCCCTGAAGCAGGCCTGCTGGCACTCGTGGGCGATTTCCTGCTGGAACTTCTGCTTGATGATGTTCAGCGGGACCTTCCCCTTGCGGAAACCGGGAATCGACGCCTCGCGCATGAACACGTTCAGCACCTTCTGGTACGGCGCCTTCGTCTCGTCGGCCTCGGCCTTCAGCGAGAGGGCCACCACGCAGGGGCTGGACTCTTTCGTCTCGAACTTCATTGCTCTTTGCCTTTCTTTGGAAAATGAAGGGTACATGATAGCAAAAACGGGGCAATCATGCTAGGCGGAAACGAAAACAAAACGGGCCCGGCAGCGCCGCCGGGCCCGTTCCGTCCGATGCGGCGAGGCCGCTAGGCATCGACGGGGACGACCGTCGCGTACTTGCCGGTCTTTTTGGTGACGAACTTCACCTTGCCGTCCTTGAGGGCGAAGAGCGTGAAGTCGCGGCCGCAGCCGACGTTGGCGCCGGGGTGGATCTTCGTGCCGCGCTGGCGGACGATGATGGAGCCGGCCTTGAGGAGCTGGCCGTCGTATGCCTTGACGCCGAGGTACTTCGGGTTCGAGTCGCGGCCGTTGCGGGCAGATGCGGAAGTAGCCATTTCCGATGTTCCTTTCTCTGCTTAGGCGATGGACGTGACCGTGGCGACCGTATACTGCTGGCGGTGGCCGACCGTGCGGCGCGAGCCCTTGCGGCGCTTCGCCTTGAAGTTGATCGTCTTCACGCCCTTCTTCGCGGGGGCGATGACCTTCAGGACGACCTTCGCGCCCTCCACGTAGGGGGCGCCGACCTTGAGCGTCGTACCGTCGGAGACGGCGCAGACGGTGTCGAGGGTGACCTCCTCGCCTTCGCTGACCGAGAGCTTTTCAATCTCGATCGTGTCGCCGGCCTTGACAAGCACCTGCTTGCCGCCGGTTTCGAGTACAGCGTATGCTTCCATTGTTTAATCCTTGTTGTACCTGCCTTTTCCGTGAGGAACACCTGCTCCTCGAAAAAAGCGGACAAAAGTTTACCAAAACCCGCCGAGACGGTCAAGACCCCGCCGGACGCCGCGCGGACGCCGGCTCGACATGGACGACCGCGTCCGTCACGCGCAAGTCCGCCGCCGCCAGGGCGCCCTGGACGGCATGGCCGATCGCATGCCCCGCGACAACGGAGAGCGCGGGATCGACCTGCACGTGCAAGTCGGCCGAGAAGGCACCCCCGTAACGGCGCACGCGCACCTTGTGGACGCACACAACGCCGCGGACCTGCCGCGCGACGGCCTCGACCTCCGCCGCCTTGTCGTCGATGCTCGCATCGACGAGCTCCTGCAACGCGGGCTTGGCAATCTGCCACGCGACGAGGACGATGAAGAGCGACACGACGAGCGCGCCCGCCGCGTCCACCCACGCAAGCGAGGGGAAGAAGAAGGCGAGCGCGACCGCCGCCGCGACCGGGATAGAGCTGAGCGCGTCCGAACGGTGATGCCAGGCGTTCGCCTCCAGAGCCGACGACCTCGCCGCGCGCGCAGCCGCGCGCGTCCACCGGAAGAGGACCTCCTTCGAGGCGATCGAGAGGAGCGCGAGGAAGAAGGCCGGCAGGGCCGGCGCCGCAAACACCCCCGCACGGAGCGCGAGAACGGCGTGGCGCCCAAGCCCAAGCGCGACGGCGGCGAGCGCGAGGGCGATGAAGACGGTCACGAGCGCCTCGATCTTCCCATGGCCGTAGGGATGCTCCCTGTCCGCCGGGGCGCTCCAGTAGCGCACGCCCCAGACGACCGCGACGTCGGTCGCGAGATCCGAAAGCGAGTGCGCGGCATCCGCCAGAAGCGCCTGGGAGGAGAAAAGGACGCCGCCCAGGCCCTTCAGGGCGGACAGCGCGACGTTGACGGCCATGCCGACCAGCGTCACGCGGCGGATCTGCTCAAGCGCCCGTTCCATTCCCCCCTGCCTCCTGCGGGAAGCGTCCGTCCGCCATCCCTACTCCCCGGCCTTGATGCGGTCCCAGGCCTTGTTGTAGAGCTCCTGGACCGCCGGCTTGTCCTGGAAGCCGCGCAGCACCTGTCCGCGCGCGATCTGCGCCGCGTCGAGGACGATCAGCCTGCGGTAGTCGGGTTCGAGCCGGTCGATGCCGGGCTTCACCGGGTTCGGCCCGCAGATGTACTCCATGTTGGCCTTCGCGACGTCGCCGTCGTAGATGTAGTTGATGAAGGCGTAGGCGAGGTCCTTCCGGCGGGCGTCCTTCGCGATGACCATCTCGTCGAACGCGATCGTGAAGCCTTCCTTCGGCAGCGCGAAGCCGATGTCGCCGCGCGGCGCCATGCCCTCGTCCTCGTCGCCGACGATGACCTGCGCCGCGTCCGTCGAGTAGCCGTGGCCGATCCACGTCGCGCCGCTCGCGACCTCGGTCTTGTAGCTCTCGGCGTCGAACTTGCGCGAGTTCGCCTTCCACCTGAGCACTTCGGCGACGGCGGCGTCGATCTCCTTCGGATCCTCCGAGTTGATCGAGTGGCCGAGCGACATGAGCCCGCCGCCGATCACCTCGCGGAGGTCGTCGAGGAGCGTGAGACGGCCCTTGAAGGCGGGGTGCGCGAGCGCCTTCCAGCTCGCGACGTCGACGCCGGCGGGCACCTTGCCCTTCGCGTACATGAAGCCCGTGTAGGTGACGGCGTAGGGCACGTTGTAGGCGAACGTCGGGTCGATGATCTGGCGCGCGAACGACGGGTCGAAGTTCTTCCTCACGTTCGGGCACTTCGCGTGGTCGATCTTCTCCAGCATCCCGTCCTTCGCCATCTGCGCGATCTGGTAGGAGCTGGGCATGAGGATGTCGTAGCCCGTGCCGCCGGCCTTGAGCTTCGCGTACATGGCCTCGTTCGAGTCGAACGTGTCGACGACGACCTTCACGCCGAGCGCCTTCTCGAAGCCGGCGAGGACGTCGGGGGCGATGTAGTCGCTCCACGTGTAGACGTGGAGCTCGCCGCCCTTCCCGCCGTTCGGGGGCACGTACCCGCTCGCCTCCGCGGCCGCGCGGGCCTGGGCGGAGAGGTCCGCGCCCCCGGCGGCGGATTCGGACTGCGAGCAGCCCGCGACGAGGGCGCCGGCGGCGAGGGCCGCGGCGAGGGTCTTGAGGGCCGGCGACGTCGTTCTGGTTTTCATTCTGCTTTTCCTTTCGGCTTGGCCTGGTTCTTCGCCGTCAGCAGCTTGGAGAGGCCGACGAGCGTACACGTGAAGAGGAGCATGAGCGTCGAGAGCGCGAAGACCGAGGGCAGGTTCTTCGAGTGCTTCGTCATCGACGAGACGTAGGTGGGGAACGTGTTCGTGCCCGCGCCGTTGACGAACGAGGTGATGACGACGTCGTCGATGGAGAGGGTGAACGCGAGGAGGCCGCCCGCGACGATGCCGGGCAGGAGAATCGGCAGCTCCACGTGGAAGAACGCGTACCACGGCCCCGCGCCGAGGTCGTAGGCGGCCTCGGTGATGCGGTCGTCGAAGTCCTGGAGGCGCGCGAGGACGGTCATGACGACGTAGGAGACGCAGAACGTGACGTGCGCGATGAGGATCGTCCAGAAGCCGCAGGCGGCCTTCGCCGCGACGAAGAGCATCAGCAGGGAGATGCCGATGAGGATGTCGGGCATGATGAGCGGCGTGTAGACGAGGGCGTGGTGGAGGGCCTGGAGGCGGTCGCGCCAGCGGTGGAGGGCGAGGGCGGCCGTCGTGCCGAGGACGCAGGAGACGAGCGTCGAGAGGCCCGCGATCGTGAGCGAGAGCCAGAAGCTCTGCAGCAGCGCCTTCACCGCGTGGTGGCCGGCGAAGAGCTGCCGGTACCACTTGCCCGTGAAGCCGGCGAAGGCGCCGTCCGCGTCGAAGAAGCTCATCGAGATGCCGTTCGGCACGAAGCCGTAGACGAAGACGAGCACGATCGGCACGTAGAGGAACGCAAGCACGCAGCCGAGGACGGCGACCGAGAACATCGAGCGCTTCATGGCGCGCCCCCTCCCCCGCTCGCCACGGCGAGCCGCGCCGTCTGCGCCTCCAGGCGCTTGCGCCCGCGCACGTCCTGCCGGCGCTTCCACCACACCGCGAGGCCCAGCGGGATCAGCACCGAGACGGCCATCAGCACCGCGAGCGCCGAGGCGTGCGGAATGTTGCGGTTCTGGATCGCGCGCATGAAGATCTTGTTGCCGATGAGGACGCAGTCCGTGCCGCCGAGCATCTGCGGGATGACGTAGGAGCCGATCGCGGGGATGAACACCATCAGGACGGCCGAGATGACGCCCTGCTTGACGCCCGGCAGGAAGATCTTGCGGAAGGCGTAGAAGTTCTTCGCCCCCAGGTCGCGCGCGGCCTCCAGGAGCGAGAAGTCGAACTTCTCCGCCGCCGTGTAGATCGGCATGATCGCGAACGGCAGGAAGGAGTAGACCGAGACGAGCACGACGGCCGCCTCCGAGTCGAGGAGCGTCGAGGTCGCGGGGTCGACGCGCCCCCCGGACGCAGCGCCCAGCCACACGAGGGCCTGCTGCGCGAAGCCGGGCAGCCAGTCGAAGAGCCATTCCCGGACGCGCAGGAAGGCGAAGTAGCAGGCCTGCAGCCAGCCGTCGGGGTGGAGCATCGTCTTCCACGCGAAGACGCGCACGACGAAGCTCGTCCAGAACGGCAGCATGATCGAACCCGCCACGACGGCCCGCCAGCGCGGGTTCATGCGCGCGATCGCGTAGGCGCACGGCAGGGCGAGGATGATCGACCACACCGTCACCTCGAAGGAGATGCGGATCGTGTTCCAGACGATGGCCGGATAGTCGGGGTCTACGAGCTCGCGCCACGTGGCGAGCGACCACTCGCCCACGCCGCCGGAGGCGTCGCGGGCGTGGAACGTGAAGGCCAGCACGATGACGGCCGGGATCACGAAGAAGACGGCCAGCCAGACGAAGGACGGCAGCGTCAGAAGCCATTCGGCCTTGCGAGACCTGAGCGGGTTCTCCATTTCGCCTCTCCTCGCCGCCTCAGCTCTCGGCGGCCACCATGTAGCCGTCGTCGGGATGCCACCACACGAAGACCTCGTCGTTCCAGGTGATGGGCTCCTGGTCGAGAAGGAAGCGCGAATGGGGCTTCAGGGACTGGATCTGGCGCCCGGAGGACGTCACCCAGAACTTCGTGTAGACGCCCTGGTAGACGATGTCCTTCACCTTCGAGGGGAAGACGTTGATCGAGGCGCCCTTCTCGGGCGGCGGCGGCGCGCGCGTGACGCGGATCTTCTCGGGCCGCACGGAGAGGTCGATCTCCTGGCCGACCGAGAGCTTCCGGTCGTTGTACGCCTTGATCTGCGGGAACCCCTCCATCTGGATGAAGCAGTAGTCGCCGTCCACCGAGACGATCTCGCCGTGGAAGAAGTTCGTGTCGCCGATGAAGGAGGCGACGAAGCGCGAGGCCGGCGCCTCGTAGATCTGCGCCGGGCCGGCGAGCTGCTCGACCCGGCCCCGGTTGAGGACGGCGATGCGGTCGGAGAGCGACATCGCCTCGCCCTGGTCATGCGTCACATAGAGGAACGTGATGCCCACCTGGTCGTGGATCGTGTCGAGTTCGAGGAGCATGTGCTGGCGCAGCTTGAGGTCGAGCGCCGCAAGCGGCTCGTCGAGGAGGAGGACCTGCGGCCGGTCCACGAGCGCGCGCGCGATCGCGACGCGCTGCTTCTGGCCGCCGGAGAGCTGGTTGGGGTACTTCCAGGCGTGGTCCGCCATGCGGATCATGTCGAGGATGCTGCCCACGGCCTCCTCGATCTCCGCCTTCGGCTTCTTCGCGAGCTTGAGCGAGAAGGCGATGTTGTCCCAGATCGTCATCGTCGGGAAGAGCGCGTAGTTCTGGAAGACCGTGTGGACGCGGCGCTGGTTCGGGGCGAGGTCCGTGATGTCCTTCCCCTCCAGGTAGATGCGTCCCGAGTCGGGGCGCTCGAAGCCGCCGAGCATCCTCAGGAGCGTCGTCTTGCCGCAGCCCGACGGCCCGAGGAGCGAGAAGAACTCGCCCCTCTTGATGGAGAACGAAACGTCGTTGACCGCCGTCAGCGCGCCGAAACGCTTCGTCACGTGGTCAAAAACAAGAAATTCGCTAGCCAACTCGCCTCTTCCCTTCTCTGGTAGACATGGGGGGAAGTATAGCACACCCCCCTTGGATGTGAACCCCCAAATGCACGAAATGTGCGAACGGAGGCGCGGCACGTGCGGCGCGGTGCGCCTAGCCCTTGAAGATGACGAACTTGCGGACGAAGAAGTTCACGCAGAACGAGACGGCGACCTCGATGAAGACGGCGAGGGTCGTCATCATGCCGCAGCCGTCGATGAGGGCCTTCATCACGCCGAGCGCGACCACGGTCGCCAGCGTCGCCGCGCCGAAGAACATCCCGAACTCGACGTACCACCTGAACTTCCCCGGCCTGAAGACGAACCAGCGGTTCATGAGCCAGCAGAAGACGTTCGCGACGACGAACCCCACCGCCGTATCGACGGCCGCGTAGGTGCCGCGCGCGGCGTACCACGCCTCGCCGCCCGTGAACGCCCCGGCGGGCAGGCCCAGGAGCCGCACGGCCCAGTCGTCCGGCGTGAGGCACCTGAGCCAGCACGCCGCGAGGACGTAGAAGACACCCGTCTGCACGCACGTCGCCGCGACGCCGATCGCGCCGTACTTGACGAACTGCGCGAGCGGCCCCGCGTCGTGCGAGAGGAAGCGCGTGAGGGCGTTGGGCACTACAGCAGCTCGTTGACCTTCTTCATGACCGCGAAGGCGTCGGCGACGTAGAGGACGTCCGCCTTGCCCTGCGCCCAGCCGCAGTTCGCGTCGAGGTTGACGGCGCGGCGCTCGTTGACGAAGCGCCAGCCGACGACGTGCGGCTCCTCGCCGTGGCAGCAGGTGGAAAGCCCCTTCGCGTGGCGCGGCGTCGCGCCCGTCTGGCCGACCTGGTTCATGTGGCTCATGAACGAGAACGCCTGCGCGGCCTCCGGCATGTCGACGAGCGACTTGGAGGAGCCGAGCGACGCGCCCGACTTCGCGAGGAAGCCCGTGATCGTGGCGGCCGCCTCGTCGAGGTGCGTCGCGCCGTCGGCCTGCTTCTTCGTCCAGCCCGCGCCCGCGACGAAGAGGAGCTTCGCGTCCGGCCGGATCGTGGAGGTCCCGCCCTTCCCGGCCGCCACGACGCCGTTCACGGTCGTGCGGGAGGGGGCGGACGCGGACAGCGCGGCGGGCTCGGGCGCGACGCCGAGCTTCGCGCAGATCTCGCCGAAGAGCGCCGGGTCCGCCACGACGACCCACGGGCGCGCCGCGCGGCTGAACGTGGTGAGGATGCGCTGGCGGTAGGCCCAGCGCTGCACCGTCGCCTTCTCGCCGTCCACGGCCACGTCCACGACGTTCGTGTCGATTTCCGCGCCCGCGCGCAGGGCGGCGGCCGGCATCGCGCGCTTCACGCGCGAGGTGCCCGGCACGAGAACGAGCGCCGCGCCGGAGCCGGAGACCATGTCGGCGAACGCGGGCACGTCCTCGGCGAACGTCCCGTTGCCCTCGATTGAAAATGCCTTGATCGTCATTGCTCAGCCCCTCACGCCTTGATCCAGTCCACGAGTTCGCGGGCGATGTCCTCCACGGACATGTCCTTCTTCACCACCGTGTCGCGCTTCGCGCGCGGCACCTCCACCTTCTCGTAGGCGATGCCGCCCACGCCGACGTCCGCCGCCTCGGCCTTCATGAGGGCCGGCATCACGCCGCGCATGTTCATCATGCCGACCTGCGGGTTGTTCGGCGGCTCGGGCAGGCTGCCCGTCGCCCAGCCGACGGCGGCGGGGAAGCCCCTGCACGTGCTGGAGAGGTACTGGCCGCCCTCGATGCGCTCAAGGACGGTGAACGAGTCGTCGTCCGCGAGCGTCAGCGCGTCGACGGCCGTGAAGGACTCCGTGATGCCGAGCGTCTCGGCCACAAACTGCAGCGTCACGCCCGCGTCGCGGGACGCGCTCGCGCAGCCGCCGAAGAGGAGCGTCGCGGAGAGGTCGAGCCCGGGGATCGCCTTGATCGCCTTCGCGAGCGCCGCCGCCGTCGCCTTTGCGTCCGTGAAGCCGCCCGCCGGCGCGTTCACCGCCACGAGCGTGAACGGTGCCTTCTGCGCGACGGTCATCATCAGCTGCTGGAGCTTCGCCTTCGGGCCGAGCGCGACGAGGGTGACCTTCGAGCCCGGGCGCGTCTTCGCGAGGGCCGCCGCCTCGTAGAGCGCGCACGCCGCCCACGGGTCGAGGACGCTCGGCAGCATCTGCTCGTTCTTGAGGCCGGGGCCCTGGGGCGTTGCGACCGGCTCCAGTGTCTGAAGCGGATCCGGCACCAGCGATCCGCACACGACAAGATTCAACGGTTTCACGAAGAACTTTCCTTTTTGCAGGTTGACCAGGCGGCCGCATGCCGAACGGGCAGGCGGACGTCAGAAAAACGCAGTTAGTTTATCATCAACGCCCGCCACCATCAACCGAAAACAGCGAAAACGCGACACAAACTGCAACCGGTTGCTTTGCGAGGGACGAACAAAACCAACCGATTGCGCAGGATTCCTGACACGCCCGGCCGAGCGCCTCAGGCACACGCCCCGTCCGCCGCCGTCACCCCAGGCACAGCGCCTCGAAGCGGGCGAGGTGTTCGCCGTTCAGCGCCTCGCAGCGCGCGAGATAGTCGCGGTTGCGCAGGGCCGCGCGCGCCGCCGGGTCGGCGAGGAGCGGACGCAGCGCGGCGGCGATGCCCTCGTCCGAGACGTCGCAGAGGACGCCCTTCACCCCCGGCCCGGCGAGCTGGTCGATGCCGCCCGCCGACCGCGTGGCGACGACCGGGCAGCCGAGGAGCAGCGCCTCGGCGATCGTCAGCCCGAGGGCCTCCTTCCGGCTCGGCTGGAGGTAGACGTCCGCGCGCTTCATGAGCGGATACGGGTTCGGGCGGTGCCCGTGGAAGACGACCAGGCCCTCGACGCCGAGCCGGCGCGCGCGCGCGCGGCAGGCCGTGTCCTCCCGGTCCCAGCCGACGACGTGCCAGCGGAAGGCCGGCGCGCCGTCCCGCGCGAGGATGGCGACGGCCTCGAGGGCGAGGTCGATGCCCTTGAGCGGGTCCAGCCGCGCGCACGTGACGACGTGGACGAGCCCCGGCGCGAACGTGGCCGCGTCCGCGCCGTCCATCGGCTCCTCGGCGCGCGCGAGGACATGCCGCACGTCGACGAGGTTCTCCGCGACGGCGACCTTCTCGGCGTATTCGGGCCACCAGCGGCGGATGTCGTCCGCCACGCGCCGCCCGACGGAGAGGATCCGGTCGGCGGCGGCGAAGCCGAGCTCCTGGTGGTAGATGCGCTCCTTCTCCCCGCAGTGGTAGACGAGCAGGAGGCGGCGGCACGAGAAGGCGCGCACGGCCTCCTCCGCCGCCTTGGTGTCGTAGGCCACGACGACGTCGCAGACGGCGGCCGGGCCCAGCTCGCGCCGGATGTAGCGCGCGTAGAGCCGCGCCTCGACGTCGTAGAGGGCGCGCCCGAGCGGGCGCAGCGGACGCGGCAGGCGGCGCCAGAGGAAGCCGCCGACGCGGCGGAGCAGGTTCCAGCGGTGGCGGCGGCGGAACGTCACGCAGCACGTCCGGTCGGCGACGACGACGCGGGCGCGCGGGTCGAGGCGGCCGAGGATCGACGAGCCCTCGTAGTCCTCGTCCGTCGTGAAGAGGACGGTGACGTCGAAGCGCGCGTAGTCGAGCCGCGCGACAAGCGCGCAGAGGGCGTTGCCGATCCCGGCGGCGCGGGCGTGGTAGGCGACGATCGCGAGGCGCACCTTCCGCCCTTCAATAAGTTTTTCTTTCGCTTTCATAACGTCTTGGGACCCTACTTCGCCTTTTGCCGCTTCTCATTACTACGGGCATTATCTCGGAAATCGTAGCGAGTCCCACATTGGCCCTTTGACAATCTTGGGGGGCCAAGGTTGACGGCGGCGATAGTCAAAAAGCCTGACGCATATGGCCTTTGTCGCGGACAAATCAACTTTTGAATTGCGGCTTTTTACGGCCATAAAAATCACATTGTCGTCTCAAGAGTAAGTTGCATTCTATCATTTACTGGCTCTCGAAAGCAAGTACGTGCTTCGATTTGTTGAAAATCATTTCTATTTGTAGATTGCGGAAGTAAACGCACCCGATTAGGTGTGGTTACTTCCGCAATGGGGAGTAGGAAGAGGTAAGGCAAG